>NZ_JAOTNV010000005.1:505052-758094 GCF_025630795.1 Acinetobacter sp. AYS6 | reverse complement strand
CCGTGAAGGTGGTCGTACTGTAGGTGCTGGTGTTGTTGCGAAAGTAACTGCATAATCACTTTCAGTGAAAAAAAGCGCTCTTTTTAGAGCGCTTTTTTTATATTTAATTGTCTAACAATCACTATAAAAGCTGGCCTTAACTGATATTTCAATGTCCTTATTTACACTTAATCCTTTTTATTAAATTTGTATGATAAGAATCAAGAAAACGAACAATAAAGTTTGAGTAACTTGGGTTACTTAATAAGGAGCTTTGGGTATGAATGCTAAAGTGAATATTACGAATCGTGCAGGGGCGAGCTTTCCTGTACGGCGTATGAATTTTGACTTTAATGATGTACCAGAATATTGGATGAATGGTTCTGCTGGACTAACACACTTTATGACAGCATTGTCGGCCTTGTTTCCGGCAGGTGAGAAATTCTTTATAGATAGTGTACGTGCAGTACGTTATCACCCTTCTATTAAAGATGATGAAGTGCTTCAGAAAGAGATTAGTGCTTTTATTGGGCAAGAAGCAATGCATACTCAAGAGCATGTAAATTTTAATGCCTCTGCTCAAAAGTTTGGTCATGATGTAGAAGCGTTAGAGAAATTTACCGACACAGCCATTCAAACAGCAATTAAAACTTTTGTAAAAATTGTTAAACCTTTCGGTATGACCAAAGACATGGTTGACCTGACGGCTACAACAGCGCTTGAACATTTTACAGCTACCATTGCTTCACAGTTATTAGTCAATAAACATATTCAAGAGTTGATGACAGACGAAACCATGTCAACCATGTGGTATTGGCATGCGATCGAAGAGAATGAACATAAAGCCGTGGCTTTTGATGTGTATGAAGGTGTATTTGGTAAAGGTATAAAAGCTTACGCCTTACGCACAAGTTCTCTAGTGTTTGCGATGACTTTGATTTTCTTGATCCAGTCTTCTTTTGTGCTTCGCTTATTAAAGCAAGATAAAAAGTTAAATCTGGGTGAGCTATCGGTGATTTATAAATACGCATATAGCCCATCAAAAGGTATCATTACTGGCATGGGTAAAGAAATGCTGGCTTACTTTAAACCTGGATTCCATCCAAATGATTTGGATACAGTAGGTCTGTTGAAAACATGGAAAGCAAAATTAGGTTTGTAATTCAAATCTCTGTTGATTTAAAAGGGCTCTTAGTAGCCCTTTTTCTTTTTTAGCATTAAGTGCTCAGACCAATTGTTAACAGGTCTCTGCACCTTTATGGGGTTATTAATGACCTCATCTGATATTTCTCTGTCCTCATCTGCACTTAATTGGTACATCGAAAGACGTATGATTATAAATATTAAGAAAATAAATAAAGTTATATGTGAATTAGCTATTCACTTAAAAGGAGTCTGAGATGAATGCTAAGGTAAATATTTCCAATCGTGCTGGTGCTAGTTTTCCTGTGCGTCGTATGGACTTTGAATTTGCTCAGGTCCCACGCTATTGGGCGAATTATGATGCAGGATTAACACATTTTATGACAGCATTATCGGCCCTTTTTCCAGAAGGCGAGCAGTTCTTTGTAAATAGTACACGTGCTGTTCGAAATGATCCGAAACTTGCAGATCCTGCTCTTCAAAAAGAAATTAGTGCTTTTATTGGTCAAGAAGCAATGCATTCTAAAGAGCATCTTGCCTTTAATGCCTCAGCACAGGCTTATGGTTATGATGTTCGTCATATGGAAAAGCAGACGGGTACAGTAATTAAAGTAGGTACAGCTGTTGTCACTAAATTAATGAAACCTTTTGGTTATACCAAAGAAATGATTGATTTAACTGGAACGTGTGCTTTAGAGCATTTTACTTCTACGATTGCAGCTGAACTTTTACAAAATCCTGAAATCCAGGCAATGTTCCAAGATGACACCATGTATCATTTGTGGATGTGGCATGCTGTAGAAGAAAATGAGCATAAAGCTGTGGCATTTGATGTATATACAAGTATGTATGGACAAGGGCCGAAAGCTTATTTCATGCGCTCAACCGCTTTACTTATTGCAATGGCATTAATCTTTGCAACTCAATCTTATTTTACTGCTAAGTTACTCAAGACCGATGATAAATTAACTTGGAAGGATACGAAGTACATGCTTAAGTTCATGTATGGTCGTAAAGGTTTTATGACACGTCAAATTCCAGAGTTACTTGATTTCTTAAGACCAAAATTTCATCCAAATGATTCTGACACTACCGCATTGCTGGCAACTTGGCGCGAAAAACTAGGTCTCTAAAAAAAGATGGTAAAAAAGGACAATTCAATTGTCCTTTTTTTTACTCGTTTTTTCTGGTGAAGTTTTTATAATACGCGTTACTTTAAAACTTTAATTATGCTGGAACCCATGATTCGTATTATGCAAAACACTGATGTCGATATTGTTGTACAAATCGAAAAATTAGTGCAAACACATCCATGGTCAAGACAGCAATTTATTGAATCTTTGAATTCCTATCAATGTACAGTCATTGAGTCACAAAATAGAGTAGTTGGGTTCTGTATTTTACAACCAGTGTTAGATGAGGCAAATTTATTGCTTATGGCAATTGATCCTAAAATGCAAGGTCAAGGCTTAGGATATGAATTATTAAATGCATCAATTGATCAGTTAAAAAATCAGCCAGTTCAAATTTTTTTAGAAGTTCGTGAAAGTAATAAAGCCGCTATCGGTTTATATGAAAAAACAGGTTTTCACCAAATTGACCTTCGTCGCAATTATTATCCAACTCCAGAAGGGGGGCGGGAACATGCAGTCATTATGGTAAAAACCTGTACTGATGATTTTGCATCTTTATTTTAAATGTTGATCGGACCGCTTTTCACCAGAAAACAGGATCAATATTATTTAATAATTAAATTATTCCATTCAGAAGGTAAGGTCGTCATAAGCGACGTACCTAACTGTTGAATTTCTTCTGGTGATAAGGATCTGTTTAAACGACGCCATTGTCCATCGAGTAAAAGTTCTAAAGGGGTATATTGCGATTTATAATTCATTTTGGCTGAATGCGGTACCCAATAGCCTAAATAAAGATATTCTAAATCAAGCGATTTAACATATTCGATTTGGTTAAGTATTGAGTACACACCAAGTGATCTACGATGCTCATCTGGATCAAAGAAAGTATAGACTGCAGACAGGCCATCATCCATTAGATCGCAGGTAGATACACTAATTAAACGGTTATCTTTCCAAAGCTCAAGAAAAAAGCTATCTGTACAACTGTGTACTAAAAACTTTTCAAACTGATCTAAGCTAGGTGGAAACATATCACCATCAGCATGGCGTTCATTAATATAGCGTTCATATAAGTCATAATGAATTTGTGCTGCTTGCTGAGTCGGCAAAACAGTCATGGTCAGATCTTGATTTCTTTTCCATGCTTTTTTTTGCATTCCATTCATGTGAAAATCGGCAACTGGAACACGACAAGACAAACATTGTCTGCACAAATGGCATTCAGGGCGATAAACAAAGTCACCGCTACGACGAAACCCTAAACGAGAAAGTTCTGAAAGAGTGACCACATCAATCCGATGAATCGGGTCTAAAAACACCATGCGCGCCGATTTATTTTCTAGGTAGCTGCAATCATGAGGTGGAGTAATATAATACTGCAGATCATTTAAAAGGGACTTCGGGTGATATGATTTCATGATTGGTCCCTCCTGTTATCATTCCATTAATTTTGCATCTAATGCTATTGTTTTACTTGAAAATACACGTTCTTGATACTTTTTCCAATTGATAGAGGGGTGAATAATTACATCTTGTAACGATTTTAAGTAGTCTTGACGAGAAAGTGTACAAGCTCCCAAGCTAATTAAGTGACTATTTACAAGTTGACAGTCTACCCAAGGGAGCTGATTTTCTTGTCCAATCAGCATTAATGTGTAAAAAGCCATTTTTGAAACATCGGTTTCATTGCTAAACATTGACTCCCCGAAGCATCCTTTACCAATCGTAATGCCATATAAACCTCCGACAAGTTTTTCTTGTTCCCAGACTTCCACACTATATCCATAGCCAGCATTAAACATCTCGCAGTAGCCCTGAATAATATCTTCGCTAATCCATGTTTCGTCTGCATAACTTCTTGGTAGAGAGCATGAGCGAATAACTTCTTCGAAGGCATGATTAACCGTAATCGCATAGTCATATTTTTTCATATTTCTAAGGAGTGACTTGCTTGGTTTGTAATTTTGAGGATAGATGATGCAGCGAGGTTCTGGGCTCCACCAACAAATTGGCTCATCTTCATTAAACCACGGAAATAATCCATGGGTGTATGCTTCATATAGCGTAGAAGGGGAGAGATCGGCTCCAATACAAATTAAACCATGACCATCGGGATCGGCTTCAATGGGATCAGGAAAAATGAATTGAGAAAGTGGAAGTGTATTCATAAAATTAAAATAAGATCAGCTTTGAGGTTATGCTATAAAAATTAATATATGTCAGCTAGTCATTATTCTAAAAAAAACAGCCGTTATAAGAACGGCTGTTTTTAAACGCTAGAAATCTATGATTTAAAGATTATCTAGATATTTTTCAGCATCAAGTGCCGCCATACAACCTGACCCAGCAGAAGTAATAGCTTGACGATAAATACTGTCAGCGACGTCACCAGCAGCAAAAACGCCCGCTACAGAAGTTGCTGTTGCATTACCTGAAGTGCCACTTTGCACTTGGATATATCCATCACGTAAGTTTAATTGACCATCAAACATTGCAGTATTTGGTTTGTGACCAATTGCAACGAATAGTCCATGAACTTCTACGTCTTGTTTAGTGTCATCTTGAGTTGATTTAAGGCGAACACTGGTTACACCAGTATTGTCACCCAATACTTCTTCAACTGCATGATTCCAGATGATGCTAATTTTGCCTTCTTTTTCTTTGGCAAATAAATGATCTTGCAAAATCTTTTCAGAACGTAAGCTATCACGACGGTGTACTAACGTTACATGTGAAGCAATATTTGATAAATAAAGTGCTTCTTCAACTGCAGTGTTACCACCGCCTACAACCATCACTTTTTGATTTTTGTAGAAGAAACCATCACATGTTGCACATGCGCTTACGCCTTGACCCATAAATTTCTGTTCAGACTCTAAGCCAAGGTACTGAGCCGTAGCACCAGTTGCGATAATCAAAGCATCACATGTGTACTCTTCCATATCACCTTTAAGAACAAAAGGACGTACATTTAAGTCCACTTCGTTAATATGGTCATAGACGAGTTCTGTACCAAAGCGTTCAGCATGTGCTTGCATACGATCCATTAATGCAGGACCTGTTAAACCTTCAGGATCGCCCGGCCAGTTGTCAACTTCGGTTGTTGTTGTAAGCTGCCCACCTAATTGTAAACCTGCAATTAAAGTAGGTTTAAGGTTTGCACGCGCTGCATAGACAGCTGCACTATAGCCCGCAGGGCCAGAACCGAGAATAATTAACCGAGAATGACGAACACTCATTGAGGGTATCCTTATTTATTTCGAGAATTTTGAAAATTATACGTGAATTTGCCGATCAATAGCGTTAAATCAATGTGGATAATATTGATCAGGTCAATCGAATTAAGTTATATAACAATATAGAAGTGCCTCATGTTAACAACAACTGTAAAGAATCATGCACCTTTTTTGTAAGAACAGGTGCATAATATAAAGTTCATTCGTTGAAGATCTAAAATGTAGTTCTTCACATCTCTAAACCAATAATTAAATGGGTTACAGGACAGTATATGACTGCGGTGTCGAGTGTTTATGCACAGCGCTTATTGATGACATTATTCTTGGTTTCTTTTGGCATTTATATGTTTCTGGCAACAGTAACATATACACCATTTGACCCGGGCTGGATGCATATTTCCAGTGATACTCAGCAAGTATCCAATGCAAGTGGTATTGCGGGTGCATGGATTGCAGATTTGCTGTTTGGTTTTTTAGGATGGGCAAGCTTGCTTATTCCAATTTTCCTTTTTATTGAAGCAATTCAGGTGTGGTGGCCACGTAGTTTTTTAAACCGCCCATTTCGTTATGCTGCACAATTCTTTTTAATTTTGGTTGTGTCTAGCCTGCTTTATTTACACTGGAATGTACCAGCAGATACTTTAGATAATGCAGCTGGGGGAATTATTGGTTACGAGTTAGGTCAGAGCCTATCTCAATTGCTAACGATTTACGGTGCGACTTTATTTTTACTGGTTTTCGGAGTGGTCTTGTTTACTCTTGCATTTGGGGTGCAATGGAGCAAAACATGGGTTACGCTCAAAGCGACACCAAGTTATTTACAAGATTTATTTTATAAAAATGTATCACCAAACGAATCGGATTATGATTTAACAACTCAGCCTGCTAACAAAGCAGCGGCAGTTAAAGTTGCAGAAAATACAGAGACAAATGCTTCAAGTGAGAAAGCAGCATCAGTCCAATCTGAAAGCACTCAACCACAACCTACTACAACGCGACATGATGCGGTGGCTGAGCGCTTATTTGCAGATGTACTAGCGAAAGAGCAGAGCCGACCAGAACCTGTAGCAGATACACCAGTTGCAAATACTCAAAACTTTGAGCATACACTTGAGCAAGCCCATAAACTTGAAAAAGATAGCCAACGTTTAGTGGCTACTGGGGAAGTATGGCGTGCTTTACAACGTGATGATGCGAGCCATAAACAAGAAATTGATGCGCTTTTAAGAGCAGCTGATGATTCAACAGAACAAGCTCCTGCTCATGAGCAATTCCAACAAACAATTTCTCAAATCCATCAAAATCAGCCTGCACCTAAGCAAGATTTACATGGTCTTGACTGGAATGATGATGAGATTTTTGATGAATTGCTTGCGGCAGTTCCAAACAGTAAAACTGCAACAGATGTGCATACACCATTTGTTCAAGACCCACATGTAGATGCAGAACCTACTTCACAATCGGTTAATGTTGCGAAAGAGACATCTTCACCTTTATCGAATCTAAATCAGTCACCTAAAAACTTAGCAAACGAACAAGTTTTTGAAGACTTCGATGATTTATTAATAGATGAAGATATTGCTCCAGCAGAACCTGTAAGAGCAAGTAGTTATGCGCAATCTTCAGCATTTGTAAAAGCTCCTATTCACACGACTATTCAGGCCGATAAACTTTCAAAAGAAGAGTTTATTGAGGCATGGCAGGAAACTGCTGGGAAACCTCAAGAAAATCTTGATATTGATGAAGATGATTTCGATTTAGATGCGCCATTAACAGATGCAGCTGGTCGACCAATGTCTCGTGCAATGCAAGTTGCCAAGAAGCGTTTGGATTTACCAACTTTGCCAGGTCTTGATCTACTTGATAAGGTTGATCCGAATAAGAAAGTTAACTTCACTGAAGAGCAGCTTTCGCGTTTATCAGAATTACTTGAAATTAAGTTACAAGAATTTAATGTTAAGGCTCAAGTGGTTGAAGCTCAACCAGGGCCAGTAGTTACCCGTTTTGAATTGGATTTAGCACCGGGTGTTAAAGCATCTAAGGTAACCAATATTTCACGTGACTTAGCCCGTTCAATGTCGATGGCCTCTGTTCGTGTAGTTGAAGTAATTCCTGGTAAACCATATATTGGGATTGAAGTACCAAACAGTGCCCGTGAAATGGTGCGTTTGATTGAACTATTGGAAACACCAACATATCGCGATCCAAGTGCACTCATTAGTATGGCGATGGGTAAAGACATTTCAGGTAATCCAGTATTAACTGATTTAGCGAAAGCCCCACACATGCTAGTTGCTGGTACAACGGGTTCTGGTAAATCGGTTGCGGTAAACTCGATGATTTTATCGATGTTGCTTAAATATACACCTGACCAGCTGCGTTTGATTTTAATCGATCCAAAACAGCTTGAACTTGCAAACTATAATGATATTCCGCATTTATTAACTCCAGTCGTTACTGACATGAAAGATGCAGTAAGCGCATTGAACTGGTGTGTAAATGAAATGGAACGTCGTTATAAGCTGATGTCGTTCTTAAAGATTCGTAAATTAAGTGATTACAACCGTAAAGTTGAAGAAGCAATTGCGAATGGTGAAGATCTAATTGACCCAACTTGGAAGCCAAGTGATTCTGCGACACAAGAACGCGCACCTCGTCTAACACCATTGCCATCTATTGTGATTGTGGCAGACGAGTTTGCCGACATGATCATGCAGGTCGGTAAAAAAGCAGAAGAAATGATTACGCGTTTGGCGCAAAAATCTCGTGCTGCGGGAATTCATCTATTACTTGCAACCCAACGTCCGTCTGTTGATGTTATTACCGGTTTGATTAAAGCCAATATTCCAACGCGTGTCGCATTACGTGTAAACAGTAAAATTGACTCACGTACCATTTTAGATGCAGGTGGTGCAGAAGATTTGCTCGGTCATGGTGATATGCTGTTCTTGGGGCCTGGTAAAATTGAACCTGAACGTGTGCATGGTGCCTTCATTAGTGATGATGAAGTGAACCGCATTTGTGATGCTTGGCGTGAACGTGGTGAACCGGACTATGTTGACGAAATCTTGACTCCATTTGACGAAGAACCAACTTCACGTGGTTTTGAAGAGGGTGAGGGTGGTTCTGACCGTGATGCACTTTATGACCAATGTGTGTCATTTGTTTTAGAAACCCGCAAAGCGTCTACATCTTCACTACAGCGCAAATTTAGCCTTGGTTATAACCGTGCTGCCCGTATCATTGATCAAATGGAAGAGAATGGTATTGTGAGTGCAATGGGACCTAATGGTAAGCGGGACATCTTAGTTTAAGAGCGCAAATCTAATAAAAAAGCCTCTCTGGAGGCTTTTTTTTATAATTTAAATAAAGTGAAGTTATCTATAAAATGACTTAAAGATTTTAACGTATAGTAAAAAATGCTAATGTATTTTTCTTAAATCAATAACAATGAATTAAATCAGGAGAAAGACATGCTACTTGCTTTGATTACTTTAGCTTTTATCCATTTTTGTGCACTTATTACTCCAGGGCCTGATTTCTTTCTTGTATCTCAAACAGCCATTAGTCGATCACGTAAAGACGCTATGTTAGTGGTCGCTGGTATAACAGCGGGCGTTATGTTTTGGGCGTGTTTGGCACTGATGGGATTAAATCTTATTTTTGAGAAAATGGCTTGGTTAAAGCAAGGTTTACTCATCGCCGGTGGCTTATATTTATGTTGGTTAGGCTATCAGATGTTGCGTTCGGCATTTTCAAAAAATCAGCAAGAAGATAATGCTGCTGTAGAGCTACCAAAAGCACCTTACCTATTTTTTATTAAAGGCTTGATAACCAATCTATCAAATCCTAAAGCTGTTATTTATTTTGGTAGTGTTTTCTCTTTATTTTTAGCCAACCCTCAACTTGATCAGGTCCATTGGCTGCTCTTTATTATTGTCACAGTTGAGACGATTTTATGGTTCTGCTTTGTGACTTTTATTTTTTCGTTACCGAGTTTTAGATCAGCTTATCGCAATTTTTCAAAATGGATTGATGGTATTTCAGGCGGTATTTTTACTGTGTTTGGTATTTTCCTAATCGGTAATCGATAAATTCAAATAAGAAAAAAGCCTCTTTAAGAGGCTTTTTATTTTTAAGCAAACTTTGCTAGAACTTCTAAAAATGGTGCTGATTGACGCGGAAATTTGGCAATCACATCATGAATGCGTTGGCCTTCAGGGTCTTTGGCATTAATATCGCGTCCATCCGCAATAAATTGAATCAAAAGACGTTCATAGTCTGCTGGACGCATATGTTTGAATGCGTGGTAGAGCACATGAAAATCTGCGTTCACACCCGCTGGCGGAAGTTGGTTGAGGTAGGCAAAAACACGCTCATCGGACCATTCTTCATTGAAAGTTGCTGGCTGTGATAATGCCATGACAATCTCCTCAGTTTTAAAAAAGGCAAAATAACTTGCGTTATTTTGCCTTGATTCTGTTTTATTGAATAGTCAGAAATAGAATTATCGTTCTTCAGGTAAATTGATATTCATTTCTAACATTTCGATATTTGCTTCAGAACGAACCTGCATTTGGATATGCTGTTCGCCTACACCGCTAACATAACGACTGACCACTTGCATGATTTCTTTCTTCATCTGATCAATCTTGTCTTGGCTTAAACGGCGGCCTAAACCTTGTTCAGAAGCAACAATAACTTTCAAACGATCTTTGGCAGTTTGAGCACTTGATGGCTTTTCTTCACTGCTAAATAATTTACTCCAGAATCCTGCCATAACTACGCTCCAAATAGTCGTGCTAACCAGCCTTTAGGTTGAGCTGTGATGTGTCTATAAGGACGGTCTTCACCAAGAAAGCGAGCAACCAAATCATCATAACCCTGTCCAGCTTTAGTTTCTGAATACAGAATTACTGGCTTACCCTCGTTTGATGCTTGTAATACACTTGGACATTCTGGAATAACACCTAATGTCGGTACGCGTAAAATATCTTTAGAAATATCATCAATGGTCAGCATTTCCTGACGGTCTGCACGTTCAGGGTTGAAGCGTGTAATACATAAATGTTTACGTATACGTCCTTCGTTTTGTTCAACCTTTTTAGTTTTGCTATCTAACATACCAATAATGCGGTCAGAGTCACGTACTGAAGAGATTTCAGGGTTTGTTACAATGATGGCTTCATCTGCATGATACATGGCTAAAATCGCACCACGCTCAATACCCGCAGGTGAGTCACAAATAATGTAATCAAATTCTTGAGATAGCTCATCAATAACACGAGCAACACCATCGTCGCTCAACGCATCTTTATCACGTGTTTGTGAAGCCGGTAAAATATAAAGGTTTTCGATATCTTTATCGCGAATAAGGGCTTGTTGCAGACGTGCTTCGTTGTTAATAACATTGACAAAATCATAAACAACACGACGCTCACAACCCATAATCAAATCAAGGTTACGTAAGCCTACATCAAAATCAATAACAACAGTTTTATGACCACGAAGGGCTAAACCTGTTGCAAAAGATGCGCTCGTTGTAGTTTTACCTACACCACCTTTGCCTGATGTTACGACAACAATTTTGGCCACCGAATCCACTCCTATTATGGTCATACACCCTTAAAAGGGCTGTTTTTTGGTGATTTGCTTAATAAATTAAAGTTCAATCGCTTCAAATTCAAGCTCTTGCTTTTCATTTAAATAAATATGTACTGGTTTTTTTACCACATGTTTAGGGATATCATCTGCGACACAATACGTTCCGGCAATGGAAACGAGCTCAGCCTCTAAAGATTGGCAAAAAATGCGTGCAGCTGCGTGCCCGCCCGCACCAGCAATGACTCTACCACGAACTGTGCCATAAATATGTATATTTCCTGATGCAATCACTTCAGAACCACTATTCATGCCAGCTTTTAAAATAATATCGCCGTTATCTTGTACAAGGGATTGGCCTGTACGCAAAATTTCATCATGATAAGAGGTAATATGAGCAATCGCTATCTTGTTTAGTGGTTTTTTTGTTTCTGCTGAAGACGAGGCAGGAGCGGTAGCTGGTTTTTCTACAATCGCCACTTGTTCTGTGGTGGCTTTAATACGCTGTAATGGCTGATCTGCCGGTAAAACAGGGAATTGAATAGCGCGAGCTTCATCTCCTAAAATACCATCGATTACCGCCATAGGTTGTAGACCTAAGCTCACCAGAAGCTGAATTAATGCAATTAATTCTTGCTCAACTGTACTGTCAATAATCACTAAAGTTCCTTGATAGGAACCTTCATTTAATATATTTGATAATTGCTGGCGGATCACATCATGATCATTGGTATCGAAGGTTATCCTGCTAAAGTTAACCATTCTGCCGGTAATCCGTATATCAGCCATAAGTCTTCCTTCAAGGCGTTAAACGAGCTGTAATAGCGTTAAGTTTATTGTAAATAGGGCAAATGCTAGAACAATTTGTGCCAATTCTCTAGCGAGATTCATAAAAAATTAAGTAAATGCTTATTCTTTGATTCGATCATGCTCCGCAAGCGTTTGTTGCCATTGTTTGACCTTGACTTGTTTTCGTACAGACTCGAGTGTCTCGAACACGACAGATTCAACTAATTGCTCAAGCTGACGATTATTAATATTTATTTCACTCACTTTTTGAGAAATTAATTGATAAGTCGGATTTGGATGAGTTGATGAGTTCTCAATGAGAGGCTCAATTAAACCTGCACTAATATTCTCACCTAACCTTTGGCCAATACTTTGAATTTGCTGCTCAATGCGACCGCCGACTAAAGGTATTAAGCGTAATAACTGAGTTAATTCAGGTGTATCCACTATGGCCTGATCTACAATTTTACCAACGCCTTTTGTAATTGCTGGCTTTTGTTCTTTTAAAGCTGTCGCTAAAGACTCTTGTAATAATGCTGTTAGGGTGACAGTAAACTGCTCACGATGATGATTAACCAAATCGTGAATAATCTGTTTATGACTAGAACTGGTTTGAAGTTCATATCTAATGCCATCAATCACAGTAATAACAACACGATCGGACAATTCTTCCATCACGACGCGATAATAAAATAATCCAGTCTTTCGCCAGCTTTCAGGAACAACTTTATATCCCATTTCATGTAAGCGATAAGCAATAATTCCTGCTCGAAATAAACGTAAAAAACGAAGCTGAGGAATAATGGCTAAAATTTCATACCAGTGAATAAAAGGAAAAAAGAACCAACGCTTATGGTGTTTATTGATGATTGCAATGCCCCAACGAACTAGCAGCTCAACAATTAAAAAACCAATAAACCATGCTTCTGATGTGATCACCCACGGATGTAATGAATTACGATAAAAGCTCAGTATTTGGGACAAATGAATGTGTTCAAAGAACCATGCCCCAATACTGCTCATTAAAAAGAAATTTGTAGCAAGACAGAATAGGTTAAAAATAATAATAAACACCATAAAGATGTCATAGATCAAAAACAGCCTAAACGAAAGACTGTTTGGATCAACATGATGATATTTTGTTTTTTTCCCAGGGCTGTTTTGCATAATAACGGATGCTTTTCTTAAATATTCTTAGAGGTATATTGAGATTTCATTTGCTCAATAAGTTGGTCTTTGTCCGTCCAAATTTCATGAACCCATTGTTGGAAACGTTCACGGTAAACCGCGTCATCTTCATAGTTTCCACCAAGAACCCAATCTGGAATTTCAATTTTACGTAAATTTACCGCAATGTTTGAAACATCACCTAGCCAGAAATCACTATAGCCCGGTACGCCATCAGGGTAGACAATCGTCATATCAACCAAGGCATCAATTTTGTCGCCCAAAATATTCAAGGCAAGCGCTAAACCACCTGCTTTAGGTTTAAGCAAATGTTTATAGGGTGATTTTTGCTGATCATGTTTTTCTTGAGTAAAACGAGTACCTTCTAAATAATTCAATAATGTGAAGGGCTGGCTTAAAAGCTGCTCGCAGGCTTTACGTGCTTCCATCATGTCACGGTCTTTAAGTTCAGGATTTTTTGCAACCTGTTCTTTGGTGTGACGCTTCATCATTGGGAAGCCTAAAATTTTAAATGCTTGTCCAACGAACGGAATAAAGATCAGTTCCCACTTGGTAAAAAAGCGGGTGAGTGGCATACGGGTTAAACCAAAATATTGATTCACCGTTGTATCGACCCAACTTTGATGGTTACACGTCATGAGATAACGACCTTGCATATTCAGGTCAAGTCCCTCATCAATCGTAATATCCCATTTTAGATTTGGTAAAACATGGTCAATTAACCAATTATTTACCCCTAACCAGCTATTTGTAATTTGAATATTGGTTTTATCTACTTTTGAAGATTTTTTTAAAAGCTTGGTCAGACCTAGTGCAAGAACAGGTGGACCATGAAAAAATGTACTTCCTGTAATGACTGTACCTACAGTGAGTCCACGTGTAATTTTTTTTAGCGCAGATTGCTTATTGGGTGCAGTTGACATATGAATGGCCCCGAATGTCTAAAATCCATAGAAAAGTTGTTCAACTATAACTGTCATAATATGAAATACAACGATATCTTAGACAACAATGAAGAAATTGTGATGAGGTAGCATCTTAAAGTGCATCAAAATATTACAAAAAAGTAACTAAACTGTTTATTATTAACAAAATATCAATGTTTTATACTTCCTTTTTGTTTCATTATTCATTCAGACAACAAAACACACAAAGTGAGGAGGCATGCAATGCGTGCATTAGTTATTTCAACAGTGGTAGGGGCAGCAGTAGTACTTTCTGGTTGTCAAACAACTGGTAATAATCTTGGTGGCGTTGAATACGATAAAACTGCATTAGGTACTTTAATTGGCGCAGCAGCTGGTTATGGTATTTCTAAATCAAATGCAAACTCTAGTCGTCAAAACAACCGTGCTGCGGCTATTGGTGCAGTTCTTGGTGCCGCTGGTGGTGTATACCTTGACCAGAAAGAGAAAAAATTACGTCAACAAATGGCGGGTACTGGTGTAGACGTTGGACGTAACCCAGATGGTTCTGTTCAATTGATTATGCCGGGTAGCATTACTTTTGATACAAACAAATCAAACATCAAGCCAAACTTCTACGCTACTTTAAACAAAGTTGCTCAAACTTTGGCTGAAGATAACAAGAGTGCAATTCTTGTAACAGGTTATACTGATAACACTGGTAATGATTCAATTAACATTCCATTATCACAAGCACGCGCTCAATCAGTACGTAGTTATTTAGCAAGCCAAGGCGTATCTGCTAGCCGTATCGACGCGCAAGGTTATGGTTCATCTAACCCAATCGCAGATAACTCAACTGCATCTGGCCGTGAACAAAACCGTCGTGTAGAAATCAGCATTTATGCTAAACAATAAGATTTAAATTATTGTATTAAAAACCACCTTCGGGTGGTTTTTTTATGACTACGAATAATAAATAACCACGACAAACTGCGGCGCAGAATTTGCATTATTAGACATCATTTATACATATCCGTAGATTTACTATTGGGATTCTAAAACAGAGATGACTATAATCATGCTCGAAAAATTAAGAGGTAATACACGATGTCATCTGCCAGTCAATTGAACAACAAGCAAGAAGAAGCCATGAAATATACTCAGGGCCCTTTATTGGTGCTTGCTGGTGCTGGTTCAGGTAAAACATCGGTAATTACTCGTAAAATTGCCTATTTGGTGCAGCATTGCCGTATACCGGCGCATCGTATAACCGCGATGACCTTCACAAATAAAGCTGCACGTGAAATGAAAGAGCGTGTGACCAAGCTTTTGTCACGTGAAGAATCAAAAGGCTTATCGGTTTCCACCTTCCATACTTTTGGTTTAAACCTTTTACGTTTAGAACTTAAAAATTTACCTTTAAAAGCTAATTTTTCGATTTTAGATGCAGATGACTGTAAACGTATTTTGATGGATCTGATGCATCGCGACAATTTGTCGGGTGCAGAAAGCAAAGAATTAATTGCTAAGGCAATGAAGAAAATTTCAGATTGGAAAAACGATCTGATTGTGCCGGAGCAAGCGCATTCAACCTGTGAAACACCTGAAGACGTACAGTTTGCACATCTTTACCAACTTTATGAACGTAATTTACGTGCCTACAATGCGGTCGATTTTGATGACCTAATTGTTATGCCAACACGTTTACTGCAAGAAAATGCAGAAGTACGTGACAAATGGCAAAACCGTGTTCGCTATTTATTGGTCGATGAATATCAGGATACCAACACCGCTCAGTATATTTTGGTCAAACTTTTAGTCGGCGTCATGGGGCAGTTCACCGCGGTTGGTGATGATGACCAATCGATCTACGCATGGCGTGGTGCTAAGCCCGAAAATATGGCTTTGCTTAAACAGGATTTCCCTAATCTACATATCATTAAATTAGAACAAAATTACCGTTCGACCAGTCGTATTTTAAAAGCAGCGAACTGTGTGATTCAAAATAACCCACATATTTTTGACAAGAAATTGTGGAGTGATAAAGGACATGGTGAAGTTATCCGAATCATTACATGTCGTAATGATGACGATGAAGCAGAGCGCGTGGTGAAAGACCTACTGACTCATAAACTGATGAACGGTAAGAACTGGAAAGATTATGCTGTGTTGTATCGCGGGAACTTTCAGGCTCGTGTACTAGAAACCCAACTTCGCCAAATGCAAATCCCCTATAAACTCTCTGGCGGTACGTCGTTCTTCGCTCGTGCAGAAATTAAAGACGTAATGAGTTATTTACGACTCATTATTAACCCAGAAGATGATAGTGCTTTCTTACGTATTATTAATACGCCTAAACGCGCAATTGGACCGGTTACTCTTGAGAAGTTAGGTTTATTTTCACAAGAAAATAATTTGTCTTTACTTGGTGCTTCTGCTGACCAGCGTCTAAGCATGGTGCTTCCTAAAAAGGCGGAAACCCAGCTTCATGAGTTTGCTGACTTTATTGCGACATTTACTCGTGAATTGTTGGAAGACGATGAGCCTGTACCTAAAGTTCGTCAAATGATGAACGAAGCTGGTTATATGGATTACGTTCGTGAACAGTCAGCAACACCTGCACAAGAGAAAAGTAAACTCGACAATATCGAGAACTTATTTACCAGTATTCAAAACCTGATTAACCGTGCAGAAGACGTTGATGAAAAAAATATTGAAAGTGTCATTCGAAAACTGGTTCTGCTTGATTTGTTAGAACAGCAACAGGAAGAAGAAGATACAGACAAAGTTAACTTACTTACTCTGCATGCGGCAAAAGGTTTGGAATTCCCATATGTTTATATTATGGGACTCGAAGAAGAACTATTGCCTCATAAAAACTCGATTGCAGCAGAAACGATTGAGGAAGAGCGTCGTTTAATGTACGTGGGAATTACCCGTGCACGCCAAGGGTTAACGTTAACACTGGCAGAACAGCGTAAAAATGGCGGACAGATGAAACAAATGACGCCTAGCCGTTTCCTTGATGAACTTCCGCAAGATGAGCTCGAGTGGTTAGGGCGTAAAAAGAAAATTGCGGCTAATGTTGACCCTAAAGAACAGGCTCAACAATATTTGGCAAATTTAAAAGCTTTATTAAAGCGTTAATTTTTAGGAAATCCCATGAAAGTTCAAGTTAAATTGCTCGATCCGCGTTTAGGTAAAGAATGGCCTTTACCTTCGTATGCAACAGCAGGTTCAGCTGGTTTAGATTTACGTGCCTGCGTAGATGAAGCAATTGATATTGAACCAGGACAAACTGTTTTAGTTAAAACAGGTATGGCAATTTATATTCATGATGTAAATTTTGCTGGTTTAATTTTACCGCGTTCAGGTTTAGGCCATAAACACGGTATTGTGCTAGGTAATTTAGTTGGTTTGATTGATTCGGATTATCAAGGTGAATTGATGGTTTCTGTTTGGAACCGTGGTCAAACGACATTCCGTTTAGAACCAGGTGAGCGCTTGGCTCAGTATGTCCTAGTACCAGTAGTGCAGGCTGAATTTGAACAAGTAGAAGAATTTGAAGAAACTTTACGTGGAGCAGGTGGCTTTGGTCACACAGGTAAACAATAAGTTTTTTAAATATTAACGAAAATCAAACGCCTGTTGAACAGGCGTTTCTTTTTATATCTTGAATGTTACAAAGGATTATATTACAACACGCTTTACTCATATTCTTTTAACTTTTTTAGCAAACAAACCTTTCAAAAATTTTGAATAATCTATGTTTTTGCGATAGATCGAATTGATCTTTAAATAGAAGATACGCTATGAATGTAAGACACTCATTTCCAAAAAGTATTTTTCGTGCTTACGATATTAGAGGCAAACTTTCTTACTTAACCACGGACGTTGTCCGTTCAATTGCCTACGGATTGGCACAACAATACAAACAAGCAGAACAAACCCAATTAGTGATCGGCTATGATGCGCGCCTGACAAGTCCAGCTTATGCCCACTTAATTGAAGAAATTTTAATAGAACAAGGTTTAGACGTCACAAATATTGGTTGTTGTTCATCACCTATGATGTATTACATTGCGCGAGATTTTGGTGGCAATGGCATTATGGTGACCGCAAGTCATAATCCAAAATCGGATAATGGTATTAAGTGGATTTTAAAAGGTGAACCGCCGTCTCCAGAAATGATTCAACAGGTGGGCGACGAAGCCCAAACTTATGTACCAGCACATTCAATTTCTGTACTTGAGTTAACCCAACCTCAATTTAAAGCTGAGTTTTGCCAAAAATACCAGCAAGCTATTTTTAAAGATATCCAGTTAAAACGTCCTTTAAAAGTTGTTTTAGATGGTTTACATGGCTCTGCCGGACACTGCTCAAAATTAATATTGGAAAAAATGGGTTGTGAAGTGATTGCTTTACGAACCAATCCAAATGGTGAGTTTCCAGACCATGCCCCAGACCCATCGCATGCAGCTCACTTAACTCATTTGCGTAAAGCTGTTGTTGAGCAGCAGGCAGATATAGGAATTGCCCTAGATGGTGATGGTGACCGTGTCGTTTTAATAGATGAAAAAGCCCAGATATTGACCGCAGACCGTTTATTGTCACTTTTTGCGCAAATATGTTTAGAGCAAAACCCCGAACAAGAAATTGTTTTTGATGTGAAATGTTCACGCATGGTTCAAGAAACGGTTGAAAAACTCGGCGGAAAAGCAAAAATGATCCGCACGGGAAGTAGTTTCTTACGGGCTTATTTATCTCAGTCGAGTGGGCGTGCCATTTTTGGTGGAGAATACGCAGGCCATTATGTTTTTAATGATGGGCGTGGTTTTGGCTACGATGATGGTTTATATGCGGCATTACGTGTAATGGAGTATTTTACACAATCGAATGCTAATAGCATTTCTGATTTGTTTGCCCCTTATCCGGAAAGATGTTGTACAGAAGATACCTATATTGGTACTTATCAGTCTGATCCAAAGTATGTATTACAAGATATTGAAATTTTAAGTCATCGTTTAGGTGCGCGTATCAGTAAAATCGATGGCGTACGTCTTGATTTTGACGATGGTTTTGGCATTATTCGAGCATCAAATACTGGTGAATATTTTACAGTACGATTTGATGCGGATAATCCTTTACGATTAAAGGAAATCCAGCAAAAATTTGTAGATATGTTGCAAGAGCACTATCCACAAATTGCACAAGAACTTTCAGAGGCCTAAGTAAGGAGAGGCGTAATGCCCCAACATCAGCATATCGATGTCGACAAAGCAAAAATCTTGATTGAAGCTTTGCCGTATATTCAACGTTTTACTGGTAAAACGCTGGTGGTGAAATATGGTGGCAATGCGATGACTGATCCGGAGCTCGAAAGTTCATTTGCCCGAGACATCGTTTTACTTAAAACTGTAGGGTTAAATCCGATTGTTGTTCACGGTGGTGGACCACAGGTAGACTCATTTTTAAAGCAGTTAGGCCGCGAGTCTGACCGTATTGACGGTATGCGTGTAACTGATGCTGCAACCATGGAAGTGGTTGAAATGGTATTAGGCGGTAGCGTAAATAAATCAATTGTTAACCTGATTAATAAACATGGTGGCCGTGCAATTGGTTTAACAGGTAAAGACGGTAATTTACTTCGTGCCCGTAAATTACTGATGGAAAAGCAAGAAGAAGATGGTTCTATCAAACATATCGACTTGGGTATGGTGGGTGAAGTGTCTGGCGTTAAAACCGATGTATTGGAAATGTTTACCCAAAGTGATTTTATTCCAGTGATTGCACCATTGGGCGTAGATGAAGAAGGCAATACTTATAATATTAATGCTGATTTAGTAGCCGGTAAGGTTGCCGAGGCATTGGGCGCAGAAAAATTAATTTTGCTTACCAATATTACGGGTGTGCTTGATGAAAACAAAAATCTGTTAACTGGCCTTACGACGCAAGAAGTTGATCGCCTTATTGAAACAGGTGTGATCTATGGCGGTATGATTCCTAAAGTAGGTTGTGCACTTGATGCGGTTAAAGGTGGTGTTGTGAGCGCACATATTGTTGATGGTCGCGTACCACATGCAACATTGCTTGAAATTTTTACTGATCATGGGGTTGGAACACTGATTTCTAATCGCACTAAAACAGCTTAATAAATTTGTTAGTTCTAATAAAAAGATCACGCTAGGTGGTCTTTTTTTATACCATTTTAATTTGGTCATTTTTTTGTCATGAGCTTTGACTAGTGTAAGGGGTGTCACTAGGAGCGTTCATTATGCTGGAAAAATTTAATCAATATCGCCAAACCTGGACTTTACCTTTAAATCGTCAAAAAGCTATAAATCAGACACAATTTCGTTTTGAATGGGTTGATAATTTAAAAGAATTACAAGATGTACAGCGGTTTCGTGCACAACAATTTAGCCAACAATTTGGAATTCATTTTGAAGATAACTTAGACCAAGACATTTATGATTTTGGTTGTGAGCATGCAGTCTTACGCGAAAAGTGGACTGGAGAAATTGTAGCGTATACCCGTCTAAAATTATTTCAGGGACATGAAATCGCACAAAGCTACAGTGCACATGAGTTTGACATTGTTCCTCAGTTATCGCACCTTCCAAATGTGTTAGAAATAGGCCGTACATGTGTACATCCTCGCTTTCGTAATGGTAAAGCGTTATCAATGCTGTGGTTGAACCTTGCACCGAAAGTGCTATGGTCAATGCGTGCTAAATATTTGATGGGCTGTGTCAGTATTCACCTGCAAGATAATTTGGCTAGAGCGTACTACACGCATCGCCAGATTCAGCAGTTATCTGAAAGTAAAACAATTGATATCCGTTCGAAAAAAATCTATGAACCTGAATATCCTGAGTTTAGTTTTCCACAAGATGAACGTATGCCGAAACTGTTCCAAATGTATTTGAGCATGCAGTCAAAACTATCAAAACAGGCTTTTTTTGATGAAGAGTTTAACTGTCTAGATTATTTTGTATTTCTTGAAGTGAATAAAGTAGCGACTTCATTTGTCATGAATAAAATGGGACAGCGTTAATCATATGTCCTATTTTCTAATAGCCAGCACATATTGAGATTTGCAAGCAATTTTACTCTCATGCACAATAGAGCAGATGGGGTAATTAGAAGTAGTTTAAAAGCGATATGTGCCAGCTATTAGGAATGAATTGTGCAACACCAACGGATATCACTTTTTCTTTCCGTGGTTTTTCACAGCGTGCAGGAATTACCTCAGATCATAGTGATGGATTTGGTATAGCATTTTTCGAAGATAAGGCTTGCCGACTATTTGTCGATAACCAGTCGGCAGTTGAATCTCCAATTGCCGATCTTATCCGTAATTATCCTATTAAATCACGTAATGTGATCGCGCATATACGTAAAGCGACGCAAGGTAAAATTACATTAGAAAACTCTCATCCCTTTATTAGAGAGTTGTGGGGGCGTCATTGGATTTTTGCCCATAATGGTGATTTACATGACTTTGATCCACCACTGAGTGGACGTTTTACGCCGGTGGGTAATACAGACAGTGAACGTGCATTTTGTTATTTGCTGGATCAGTTGGTTGAAGCTTTTGGTTATGAAGAACCGAGTCTTGATGAGATATTTGAAGTACTAGAAAAAATCTCTCCCCAAATTGCTGAATACGGTACATTTAATTATTGCTTATCGAATGGAAAGGCATTATTTAGTTACGCGATTACTAAGTTACATTGGTTAGTTCGAGAGTATCCATTTAATCAGGCTCATTTAATTGATTTAGATGTTGAAGTCGATTTTAGTCAGGTCACTACACCTGAAGATCGTGTGGCTGTTATAACGACAGAACCTTTAACACATAATGAAAATTGGACTGCTTATCAACCCGGTGAAATGATTTTATTTCAATATGGTAAGCCGATTAAAAAAGCTGTTACTCATGTAGAAAGATTAAAACGAGAACAGGAAAATCCAGCACTTAAACGTATTACCCGTGCAGATCAATATTAATATAAAGTATATTTAAAATATATGAATGGAGATATTTATATATATTAAACGTTTAATAATAAAGTATTTTGTTTAAAAAATACTTTATTATTTTAGTTGGTTAATTTTTTTAAAATTAATAAAAACAATAACTTGTATTAAATATCATTTTAAAACGATAAAGCCGACAAAACAGCTTTGTTTTTATTTATATTCTTTAAATATATCATGAAGTTTATGCAACTATCATTGAACATCATTGGGGAGATGTATGAAAATGAAATGGGCTTCAGAATATAATACGGGTATTGATGTTATTGATGAACAACATAAACGAATACTTGATTATATTAATGAAATTGATGATGTAGAAGATGAGGAAGATAGACGTCGAATTAAAGATATTCTAGATAATATTATTGATTATACGCAATCACATTTTACTTTCGAAGAAAGTTTACAAGAGGAAGCTAATTATAAATATCGTGTACCACATAAACGTGTACATGACTTGTTTATTAAAAAAATAGAATTATATCGTGAGCGTTTTGATATGGGACATACTGTTGAAAAAGAGCTACAAGAAATTTTGGCAAAATGGTTAATCAATCATATTCAACATGACGATGCCGATTATGTGGGGGCAGTAAAAGAAAATATGATGGGTATTATTAGAGAAAAAGAAAAGAAGAAAGGGAAAAACTGGTTTGCTCGGTTTTTCGCATAACTTAAATAACAAAACTTATAATTTTGGTTAGCGCAGCAAACTATCGTTTCGGTAGTTTGCTTTTTTTATTGAGCAAACTTTGATTTTCAGGCATGAGACGGGCAAAATATCTATAGTCTTTTTCAAGGAATGCATAATGCAGGACATACCTATGTCACGATGGTTATCGCCCCTGATGGCGTTTTGCTTATCTTTCATCATTATGGCGACATTGGCACCCGCTATGGGGATCCAGATTGATCGTCAAATCGATTTCTGGTTATTGTGGTTAGGCACAATGCTGTTATTGGCTCTGCCAGTTTGTTATTTAGAAATTGCCTTAGCAAAACGGTCGAAGACTACTGCTTTAAATGCTTTATCAAGTTTAACTCGTGAAGCAGATAGTTCACCAAAATGGCGTTTAGTTGGCTGGTTGGCCGTTATTTTTATTCCATTTTTAGCAGGGAATGTACTGAGTACTGCTGGCAATTTACTGACAGCACAGCTCAATAATAGCGTTTCTGGACAAATTGTTTTTGCTGGCCTTGCGGTTGCGGCTTTAATTTTATCTTTTATTCCGCGTCAGATTTTAATTGTACTGATGACAGTCGGTGTAATCGCTTCTCTTGTTTTAGCTAATACAATGGGTTCGAATTTACAACCTTGGCATTGGACGAATGTTGAATTTAAAGAATGGGGTAATGCGACCGTACTTGCACTTGTTGCGAGTGGTTTAGGCTTAGGTCTTTACTGGCAAAATAGCTTGTCTGTAATTCACTCTCAAGAAGGCGCTACAAAAACTGTACTTCCAATCTGGTTAGCTCAATTAATTGCTGTCGTTGCGTTTGGTTTCTTTTCTCTTCAAGCACAGCTTCCTGTTTTTACCTGGATTTTTACTGCGGTCATGACAACAGCTCTGTTTATTCAACTTGCTAAAGAACAGCTTGCTCAACGTCAACTGATGTACGTTTTACAATGGGTTGTCATTATTGTGGCAATTGCGGTTTGGGCTGTGCCTGAACTTCATGGCATTTTTACGCTGATTTTAATGCTTTGGGGATTACTCATTTGTCTGATCTATGCCATTTTTGCTGGCTGGATTATGAAAATTAGCCATTTGCGTAAATCAATGAATTTTAGCAATGAGTTGTTCTATAACTTGTGGCGTATTGCAGTGCGTATTGTTTTACCGCTTTCAATTGTTATTGCCATGATTGCGGTGATTGGACAAATGATCTGATGGAAAAAGCTCAGCAAGTGTGGGTTGCTTTTGCAGCCCCAGAGCAACAGTTTTTAGTTGCTATTCCATTTGAAGCTGGGATGACAGCATTACAAGCAGTTGAGGCGAGCGGATTGCGGACACAGGTAAGTTTGCCTGAGCCCTTACAACTTGGCATATTTGGTGCAAAAGTTGAAGCAGATGCGATTTTGCAAGCAGGTGATCGGGTAGAGGTTTATCGACCTTTAACTATTAATCCTAAAGATATACGTCGTAAGCGTGCCGAGAAAAATCCTGTGGGGCGATATATTAAAAGTAATCGCATAAAGCAATAAGCCCCATAAATAAAACCCCTCGAAGTATTTCACTTGAGGGGTTTATTTTTATTAGAAAAAACGATTATAGTGGTGGGGCAGTTAAAATCGCTTCTTTAGAAGCAGGTAAACCTGGTTGCGATTCTGGAATAGTTTCTAAACCTTCAATTTTAGTTACTGTACCAGTGCCATCAAAGTAAATTTTTAAATGCTGACCATGTGCTGCGGGGATTTTTGCTTTTTTAGCATAAGTTCCCGGGATATAGTTGTAAATGTAGTCCCAGCGTTGAGGATTGAGGGGATCAGTCACAGTTGGACTACCAAGCAAAAAACGCACTTGCTGGAAATTCATGCCGACTTGTACTTGAGAGGCCTGAGCTTTGGTCAAAGGAGTCCCTTGAGGAATATCAACCTTATATACACCAAAGATTGAACAACCAGCAAGGAGTGAAGTGACTAATAACGTCAGCACGAGTTTTTGCATTTTGCTACACTATCCCAATAAATTATGATGCATTTGATCAAAGGATAGATCATACTTCATCTAAATTCTATTGCCTATTCCAACTTGAGATTTGTTGAGAGACCTTTTTTCATGCCTATTTCCAATCAAGATTTGCGCAAAGCTGGACTTAAAGTTACCCTTCCACGAATTAAGATTTTGGAATTATTAGAAAATTCAAAACAACATCATCTTAGCGCTGAAGATATTTACAAGACTTTGTTAGAACAAGGGGAAGATGTCGGTCTTGCGACAGTTTACCGTGTGTTAACACAATTTGAAGCTGCGGGTATCATTCAGCGTCATCATTTCGAAAATAATCATTCTGTTTTCGAAATTATGCAAGAAGATCATCACGATCATTTGGTTTGCCATAATTGCAACAAAGTTATTGAATTTACTAATGATGTTATCGAGAAGGAACAGCATGCTGTAGCAGATCAACATGGGTTTACCTTAACGGGTCACTCATTAAATCTCTATGGTTACTGTAACGAACCTGAGTGTCAGGAAGTGTTGCGCAAGAAATAATCGTTTTCACACAAAGAAAACAAATAAAAAAGGAAGGTTACGTTTAACCTTCCTTTTTTTATGAAGAAATTACTGTCGGTCGAAGGTTAAATGCTGATTTGTGCCTGCAATTTGATCAGGTCCTTCTTCGGCAAGCTTAATCGTCAAACGTAAATCATTTGGTGAGTCGGCATGTTTTAATGCATCTTTGTAGGTAATTTGGCCTGCTTTATAGAGATCAAATAGGGCTTGGTCAAAGGTTTGCATACCGAGTTCACGCGAGCGTTTCATTAAATCTTTAATTTCATGAATTTCGCCTTTACGAATGTAGTCTGAAATTAAGGGTGAGTTAATTAAAATTTCAATTGCGGCGCGGCGCGAATTGCCATCAGGCGTTGGAATAAGTTGCTGAGCAATCATGGCCTTTAAGTTAAGAGATAAGTCCATGTAGAGCTGACTGTGGCGGTCACTTTCAAAGAAATGAATAATACGGTCGAGCGCTTGGTTAGCGTTGTTGGCGTGCATTGTGGCTAACACAAGATGACCTGTTTCAGCGAAGCCAATCGCGTAGTCCATTACTTCACGAGATCGAATCTCACCAATCAAGATGACATCTGGTGCTTGTCGCAAAGTATTTTTTAAGGCAATTTCAAATGAGTCTGTGTCGATGCCTACTTCACGTTGGGTAATGATGCACCCCGCATGTTCGTGAATAAACTCGATTGGGTCTTCAATGGTAATGATATGACCTTTAGTGTTGTGGTTACGATAGCTGATCATTGAAGCTAAAGACGTCGATTTACCTGTACCCGTCGCACCAACAAAAATAATGATGCCGCGTTTGGTCATGGATAAATCTTTAAGAACAGGCGGTAACTGCAAGTCATCAATTGAAGGAATTTTTGTTTCAATTCGACGTAGCACCATGCCTGGCATGTCACGCTGCTGAAAAGCACTCACACGAAAGCGGGCAGTTTTATCACGGTTCATAATGGCAAAGTTACACTCGCGAGTGTCTGCAAATTCTTTGCGCTGTTTTTCGCTCATGATGGAATGTAACAGTTGTCCAATAACCTCACCTGAAAGACTATTTTTTGAAATTGGAACAATTTGCCCGTTAATTTTCATAGATGGTGCAACGCCATCGGTAATAAAAAGATCGGATGATTTTTTTTCAACCATGAGGTTGAGTAAGTCATTAAAATCCATATTTATTCTCTAATTATTTTTATAGGAATGATTCAGGCTGTTTAGCAGCAGTACGTGCAGTTTGTGGACTAATCACACCACGAGCAACTAAACCTTTTAAGCTTTGGTCGAGTGTGGTCATGCCATGATTTGCACCAGTCTGAATGGATGAATACATTTGTGCGACTTTGTTCTCACGAATTAAGTTACGAATAGCAGGAATACCAATCATAATTTCATGTGCTGCTACACGTCCACCCCCATTCTTTTTAAGCAGGGTTTGCGAAATAACAGCCTGTAAAGATTCTGACAACATGGCACGAACCATGTCTTTTTCTTCGGCTGGGAATACGTCAATCACACGGTCAATAGTTTTTGCAGCAGAAGTTGTGTGGAGCGTCCCAAACACCAAGTGACCCGTTTCGGCAGCGGTGAGTGCTAAACGAATGGTTTCAAGGTCACGCATTTCACCAACCAAAATAATATCGGGGTCTTCACGCAGGGCTGAGCGTAGTGCCTCATTAAAGCCATGGGTATCACGATGTACTTCACGCTGGTTAATCAAACATTTCTTCGACTGGTGTACAAATTCGATTGGGTCTTCAACCGTTAAAATATGGTCATAACGGTTTTCATTGATGTAGTCCATCATCGCTGCAAGGGTAGTGGATTTACCCGAACCCGTTGGACCTGTGACCAGTACAATCCCACGTGGATAGTCACAGATATCTTTAAAGATTTGACCTAAGCCTAAATCTTCCATGGTAAGTACTTTAGAGGGAATGGTACGAAATACGGCACCGGCACCCCGGTTTTGGTTAAATGCATTGACACGAAAACGAGCAACATTTGGTACTTCAAAAGAAAAGTCGGTTTCGAGCTTTTCTTCGTAGTCACGGCGCTGTTTATCATTCATGATGTCATAGACCAGACGATGAACATCTTTATGATCTAGAGCTGGTAGATTAATGCGGCGGACTTCACCATCCACGCGAATCATTGGTGGCATGCCAGCAGAAAGATGTAAATCGGACGCGCCATTTTTCACAGAGAAAGCGAGTAGCTCTGTAATATCCATAATTTCCCCAAGTAAATCAAAATATGTCATTATTTTGTAGAATAATATACGGCTTTCACCGAAGCTTACCAACACCTCGCTTTAGGTGAAGAGCAAAAAAGTTTTTTGAAAATGAGAACCTTGTCAATGAATTACCTGCAAGATGCGCGACAGCACGTATTACAGCAAATCCAACGTGCTTGTGAACATGCTCAGCGTGCGCCTGAAACCGTGCAACTTTTAGCCGTATCAAAAACACATCCAAGTGAAAGTTTGCGTGAAATGTATGCAGCAGGGCAAAGAGCATTTGGCGAAAACTATTTGCAAGAAGCGTTAGACAAAATTGAAGCTTTGCACGATTTAGAAATTGAATGGCACTTTATTGGTCATGTTCAGCGAAACAAGACTAAACATTTGGCTGAAAAGTTCGATTGGGTACATGGTGTAGATCGATTAATTATTGCTGAGCGACTATCTAATCAAAGACTTCAAGATCAATCTGATTTGAATATTTGTTTGCAAGTGAATATTGATGGACAAGACAGTAAAGATGGTTGTGCACCAGATGAGGTGGCCGAGTTAGTTGCCCAAATGAGTCAATTACCAAATATCAAATTACGCGGTTTGATGGTGATTCCAGCACCAGACAATACAGCTGCTTTTGCAGATGCTAAGACCTTGTTTGATGCGGTTAAAGAAAACCATGCCCGCCCACAAGACTGGGATACATTAAGTATGGGAATGTCGAGTGATTTAGAAGCTGCAATTGCTGCAGGTTCAACGATGGTGCGCGTAGGTACAGCATTGTTTGGAGCCAGAGATTATTCACAAAAAGGTTGATGTAAGCTTTTTCGTACAGAAATTGCGGCCTTTT
Organism: Acinetobacter sp. AYS6; assembly: GCF_025630795.1. NCBI lineage: Bacteria > Pseudomonadati > Pseudomonadota > Gammaproteobacteria > Moraxellales > Moraxellaceae > Acinetobacter > Acinetobacter sp. AYS6. Next base: position 729,752 of record NZ_JAOTNV010000005.1, on the reverse strand, counting down.
ACGGCTATGGCAGGCGAGTGTTTTTACTTATTATGAACTCATCAGGAAACAGGACGTTTCTAAGAATAACAATAAATAGTGATGAATGGATGCATACAGGTACGACAGGAGTTATACCAACGCAGATTCTAAAAAAGCCCCGACAGGATGTCGGGGCTTTTTAGTTTTAACCAACGACTTCAATCGTACTTGCACCAGCACCAAGTGGTTTCACCTGAATTTGCACAGGAATACGTTCATGCATTTCTTGAATGTGTGAAATGAGAATGACTTGGCGACCCTGATTTTGCAATTGATCTAAGGCATTCATGACCATGTGCAAAGACGATGCATCTAAGGTTCCAAAGCCTTCATCAATAAACAGCGATTCAATTTTCATTGAACCCGAGGCCATATTGGCAATGGCTAAAGACAAGGCAAGGGCAGTTAAGAACGACTCACCGCCAGATAAAGATGCAACGGAGCGAGTTTCTCCATCCATGTCGTGGTCAATAATCGCAAGGCTTAAAGACTGATCTAGACGTTTTAACGTATAACGTTGAGAAAGCATGGCCAGTTGCTGGTTGGCATGTTCCACTAAAATATCTAGGTGATATTGCTGGGCGTAGTCGCGGAACTCTTTACCTTTAGCATCGCCAATGAGCCCTGAAATTTTGCTCCAGCGATGTTCTTCTTGCTGAATATTTTGAATTTGCTCGGCGTATTGTTGCTGTTTAGCCAGATTTTGTTGATGTACTTCAAGCTTAAGTTTAAGCCGATCACGTACTTCAAGCTGGGCTTTGAGCTCTGCAATATTCTCCTGAATTAGGTTGACGAGCTTTTCATATTCAATATCTGGCTGAGTTTGTAAGTGCTCGCTCAATTGCTCTTGCATGGTTTTAAGGGCAGAAGAGGCTTCACTTAGTAAACGTTCGGCATGATTAAGACGATTACGGATGTCTTGCTCTTGTGCTGAATTAATCTGTATGAGCGCCGTAAGATCAGATGCTTGAAAATCAGCATGGGCTTTTAACCAGTTTTGAATTTGCCCATCAATTTGCTGTTGATGTTGCTCGGTGTGCTGATGTTGATGCTTGAGCTGATCGAGTGCTTGTTTTTGTTGCTCGAAGTGCTGTCTAGTTTGTTCAAAACGTTGTTTAGCCTCATGATAAGCGGTTTGTTGGTGCTGACGTTTAGTGTCGTGTTCAGTTAACCAATCGTGCGGTTTAATGTCAGAGTGACCTGTCATTTGCTCGATGAGCGACACCGCTTTTTCATTATTTTGTTGACCCTTAAGCGTAATTTCTTTGAGGTTTTGGTCGATCTCCTCAATTTGCTTGGTCATTTGTTCAAGGTTGGCAGCCAGCATTTTAAGTTGCTGCTGCTGCTGTTCAAAACGCTGAGAAAGCTGTTCTTGTTGTTCAAGTTGCTTAGCGCGTGCATCAAGAACAGACCAAATCTGCTTAGCCGTTTGGCTACTCGACTGCTGCCATGCGTGCTGTTCGGTTTCAGATAGACACTCAACAATATGCTGAACTTGTTGTTGCCATTGCTGTGCTGTATTGAGCAATGTCTCATTACGCTGAATAGATTGAACGAGCTGATTGTATTGTTTAATGGCTTGGGTTAAACGCAAGCTTTCTGAATCAAATGAACTCAGCGCATTTTGCGCGGCTTGTCTAAGCTCGCTAAACGTTTGCAAAATTTGTTCAGGAGGCTGCTCAAGCTCAATGTGTAATTGGTTGAGGTTTAATTGTTGAACAAGATCTTGCTGCAAGTTTGCTTGTTTTGTTTTAAGTTGAGTTAGATATTTCTGAACCTGCTCAAGCTCGGCACTACATTGGGTAAGCGCATGTTGTTGGATTTGCCATGCATTAAATTTAGTTTGCTCTAGCGCTACTGCTTGTTGCTCTTGCTGTTGCTGCAAGTCGAATAAGGCCTTGGAGACTGCACTGTCATCAACACGATAGGGATGATGCGTACTTCCACACACTAAACAAGCTTCACCTTCTTTAAGATTGGCTCGTAACTGCTCAATATTTTCGGTGTGTAATAGACGCTGCTGTTGCAGGATATGCTGTAGCTTTTCACGTTCAGTTTTTGCTGTCTGATACTCTTGCTCAGTCGACTGGCAAAGAGTTTTAAGCTGCTGCTCTTGGGCTGAGGTTTGCGTATGTTTTTCGGTGAATTGCTGAAGCTCAGCATATAACTCATGATAAATTTTTATTTTCTGTTGAATCAGGTCTAGCTGAGTGATTTGGGCAAGTTTTTGTTCTTTGTCTTTGCGTTGCTGTTCAACTTTTAACTCAATCTGTTCAACTGTGCCTAGAGAAGCTGTCAGCTGTTCAAGCTCACTTTTAGCTTCCGATAGCTTTTGGCGAGCAAGGATAGGGTTTCCCAGTTGTTGTTCAATCGCTTGGTAATTTTGAATAAATTGCCCAAGCTGGTGTAAATGCGCTGAAAGGCCCTTATCTAGTACAGCATATTGCTGAGTCTGGGTAAGCTGTTGTTGCAGATGGATTCGGTTTTGTTGAAGCTGTTCAATCTGTTGTTGCACTGCGTTTTGCTGTTGTTGCAACGGGCTGAGCTTTTGTTCAAATGTATTTCGTTTTTCTTTGCACTTTTTATATTCATCGGCAATAAAGGCGCGCTCTTGAATAGACTGACGGACCTGATTTAAAGCATGTTGATGCTGTTGCTCAAAATCGAGGGTTTGTTTCAGTTCTTGCTCTGCAAGTTGATATTGTTTTTGACCCGTTTCAAAAACTTGAATCAAGTCATTAAACGTGGTTTGCGCTTGCTGAATTTGTGGCTCAAGCTGCTGTAAAACCTGTAAATTTTGAGCTTGCTGAAAAACTTGTGGACGTATTTCAGAGAAAACTTCTAAGCGTTTTAATTGCTCACGTTCACCCGCAAGTTGCTGATGATGGCGTTGCTGGTTTTGAAATTGTTGTTGTTTCGCTTGAACTTCTTGCTCAAGTTTTGCTTTACGCTCAAACCATTGTTGTTGTTTGTCTAAGATATTTTTTTGTTGTTCTAACTGTTGATGATTTTGTTCAGCTTGCTGATATTGCTCGGTAAATGCAGCAATCTCTTCATCAGACAAAATTTCAATATGACCTAAGAACTCTTCAAGCTGTTTACGTTGTTTTGCAATATCAGCTGTTTTACGAAAAGCCAGCTCACCGATTTTGGCAAAAATGCTGGAGTTAGTCAGGTACTCAAGCAACTCACCGCGTTCACTGTCGCGTGCTTTTAAAAAGGCAGTGACTTCTGATTGGGCAAGTAGTACCGCACGGGTAAATTGTTCAAATGAAAGCTGGGTAATTTGTTTAACTTTTTCATCGACTGCTTTGGCTTTGTCTGCAAGCACGACACCATCGGTCAGGCATTTTATATGGCGTTGCACGCTTTGTAATTTACCATTTGGGTTTTCACGTGCCCGCTTAATTTCCCAACGTGCTAAATAGCGTTTTTGATCTTGTGCAATAAAGCAAAGTTCAGCAAAACCGTGCCCTGTACCACGGCGTAAGACTGTTAAAGGTGAGTTAGTGAGTAACTCGGAACCATCGACATCTTTTAATTTGCCATCGCTGTCTTTAAGGCGAGGAACCCGATTAAACAAGGCCAGACACATCGCATCTAAAATGGTCGACTTACCTGCACCTGTTTTCCCTACAATTGCAATGAGACCTGCATGGGCGAGGGGCGCGCTTTCAAAATCAATAAAGTGTTCATCAGAAAGAGATGCCAGATTTTTTATTCGAATGGATAAAATTTTCATGACATATCCTTAAGGGGTTGCATCATTTTCAAGATGTTTTTGTGCTTCTTGTACTAGGCTCAGGAAATCTTTTAAGACCGCATCATCGGTACTGTAACCTTGTTTTTCCCAGATATTTTGAAATAGCTTTTCTGGCGTTGGTGGTTCAAGTGCGATTTGCTGAGTGGCATTGGTGTCGGTACTGTCTTTGTTCACATATTGACGTGAAATACGCACTAAACGATAGCGATCAGGTGGCAGGGCTGCTTCAAACTGCTGACGTAAATTAGGCTGCGGCGGCGTTAAACTATAATATTCAATATCGACATATTCACGGTGGTCAATATTTTCAATCACGCCGTGTGGCAAGGCTTTGAGTTGTTGCAGTACCTCATTTAACTCACCACGGATACGGTGTAATTGTATACAACGTGGAATTTCGACAGCTTCAAATTGCAAACGGCTGTCTGCCTCTTGAGTCGGGTCAATTTTGACCTCAACCACTTGGTGCTTATAGTTAATTTCACTAAAAGAAAGCGGAATAGGTGAGCCACTATAACGGATATGCGGCTGGCCTACTTTTTGTGGTTTATGTAAGTGCCCTAAAGCGACATAGTCGACAGCATCTTCAAATAAAGTCGTTGAAAGTGCCTCTTCGTTACCAATAATGATTGGGCGTTCAGAGTCGGATGTTTCCCCACCTTGCATATGCGCATGCGACATCAAAATCAATGCTTGGTCTGGCGTTTTACGACGTTTGGCTTCGGCAATCAGTTGCTGGTGCAAATAGGCAATCGCGTTTTTGCTATTGGTGGTATGTTCATTAAAGCCCGTAATTTCGGCTGAGCGTAAAAAAGGCAGAGCAAGGCACCACGCTACAATATCTTGATTTTGATTATAAATCGGTAAAAGTAGTCGATCGAGATCTAGGGTTTTATCTTCATTCCAGCGAACTACACCTACGGTTTTTGCATTATATTTTTCTAAGAGTGGTTCGACTTGTTCAATCCGATAGCCTGAGTCGTGATTGCCCGCAATCATGAGCGTTTGCATGTGAGGCGCAATACGGTGTGCATCTGCTAAAAATTGGTAGAGTTGTTTTTGTGCTTGAGAGCCCGGATTAATCACATCAAAAATATCGCCTGCAATGAGCAAGGCATGTGGTTGTTTTTCTTGAATTTGAGTGAGCAACCAACTTAAAAATTGTTGGTGTTCGTAGTGACGTGAATGATTATAAAAAAACTGCCCCAAATGCCAGTCAGAAGTATGTAGAAAATGTACGGACATAGAAACAGACATCAAGCCAAAATAAACACAGATACGTTAGCATAAATTGGCAGGAGATTTTATCAAGACATTTTAAAGTGCTCGATATTTATAAGCCAGCAGTAAAACTTAAATTAAATTTTTCACTTTAAACTTTGCTTTGTTACTATCAGGTCAAACAACGAACTTTGAGAACAAAAATGACCATTCATAAATACGAAGTAAAAATACAGTGGGAAGGCAATACAGGTACGGGGACTTCGTCTTATCGGTCATATAAACGAGATTTTAGTATTCAACATCCGCAAAAGACTACTATTCAAGGTTCATCTGACCCTGCTTATTTAGGTGATGTGTCCAGATGGAACCCCGAAGATTTATTGGTTGCATCTGCTTCAGCTTGCCATAAGCTGTGGTATTTACACCTATGTGCAGTCAATCATATTCATGTACTGAGTTATGTCGACCATGCACTTGGCTTTATGGAAGATACAGATCCAGTGAGAAGGGGCTATTTTACTCAAATCGTTTTAAGACCAGAGATTGTTTTAGAAAAAGGTGCCGATCAAGAACTTGCAGCAAAATTGCATGAAGAAGCACATCATGAATGTATGATTGCCAATTCAGTGAATTTCCCAGTTACCTGTGAAGCCAGTTTTAGTTTTGTTGAATAAACCATATGAAATAGCCACCGATAAAAAGGCGGTGGCTATAAATTAAAAATAAATAGAGTCCTTAAATAAGATCTTTAAGCAGCATTTTCATCGACTTGAAAAATACCAAAAACGTTATGGTCTAAATCGACAAAGTAGCCATGCCAAGCGCGGCCCGGAATAGCGAATTTATCCATTGCCACAATACCGCCTTGCGCTAAAATTTTCGCAGCCACTTCATCGAAGTTTTCCACCTGAACCGAACAGGTAAATGCATTGGTGCCATATTCCATTGGAGGCGTTTGAGCAGGGCGTTTTAATAGTCCACCCATAATTGAAGGCGTTTCGATACGATAATATTCAATCGGTAAGTTTTCATCGAGTTTAAATTGCCAGCCGAACACAGCTTGATAGAACTGCGCATCGCGAGCAGGGTTTGAAGACTGGATTTCAAAATAGGCAATGTTGTTCATATTATTTAAATCATATTTTTATGGTGTAAAAAGTATACGCATAGCCTTTATAGCCACGAAAGACCTATTGTGTAGGTTGAGCGTAAAATAAATGAAAGTACCAGAAAATAAAAACCGACGATTCGAGTGATGAGAGAATCGTCGGTCAAAAACTTCATCAAGGGTTTCGGCTGCTAACAAAACCTAATCCGAAGGAAGGAAAGAGTCGTAATGAAAGGTCACCGAAACAATTTTGCGGATGCCATGCAAAGGAAGTATTCGGTTGCTGCGACCTTATTACCCTATATAACGTCAAGAGATCAGGATTGGTTGACAGAAAAATGAAAAAAAATCGAAAAAAATTTATAATTATTTTTTGAACCCATAAATTAGGCAAAAATATGACCAAATTACGTTCTTACTTTCTCTGGTTTTTTGCTTTATGCATAGCACTCACCTTAATAGTAGGTGTGGTTGCAGCATTATTACCAGCGAGTGTAGGCGGTATTTTAACAGCCGTTCCATATTTAGGCGCAATGATTTTTGTCTTATTTAAATTTTTAAAGAAAGAACGCCGTGCTCCGACTGTACAAGAAAAAAAGAAATTTACTTTAGGTTTTACCCTGATTTTTTGGGGCTATAACCTATGTGGCGTTTTATTTGGTCTATTTTTATTTGCCAGAAAAGACCCTGAGATTTTGCAGAACTTTATGCTTTACCTCAAACAGCCTCAGTTCTTAAGCATTATGGTGATTATGTTTTTAATGTTAGCGATCCCACTTTATTTAATTACCTATTGGTTTTATGGGAAGCAAGCACAGCGAATGGCAGAGAAGATAGTGAGTTAATTGCAAAAACAATATTTGTTTAAATTGTTGGCAGGTTGCGAATGACTATTAGCATGAGCACTTTAGGTAATTGATTCTATATTATGTTTTTACATACTTTATTCAAATTATGCTGTTGATGTTACTTTCAACCGCTCTGGTGAATATGCTTTTGCATCAACGAGAGTCGGTTGACCCAGCATAAGCTGACGAAGCAATTGCGCAGAGCCTGCGCCCATACATAAACCATTTCTAAAATGACCAAAGTTTGCCCATAGGTTGTCCATTTCAGGCATTTTGCCAATGTAGGGAACGCCATTTGGTGAACTTGGTCTGAGGCCTGCCCAGCGCTGTACAATCGGGAAATCGGCCAGTTCAGGCACCATTTCTAAACACGCTTCTAAAATATTGTGCTGGGTGGTTTCGTCGGGAGAGGTATCAAACCCGCGATGTGCCATGCTTGAACCACACACAATATGACCATCCATACGTGGAATCAAATACATCACTCGATTCATACACATGGTCGGTAGCCAGTGAGCAGGGGTTTTAAATAACAGCATTTGACCTTGAACAGGTTCGACTGGAATTTCGAGTTGTAATTGGGAGTTCCAATAATGGCTCCAAGCGCCCGAAGTTATTACAAAATGATCTGCGGTATGTTTGCGACCATCTTCGGTTTGGAGCGCCTGTATGACATCACCTTGTTGAATCAGTTTCTTAACAGGAGTGTGTTCAAAAAACTCAACATTTGGATGTTGTTTTAAATAGCTAATCAGGGACTGTAATACGCGTGGGTTGCGAATATTAGACAGTTCGGGGAAATAAATCGCTTCTTGAAACTGATCGGAAATATGCGGATTGACTTGCTCTAGGGCATCTCGCTGTAAATATTCACAGCGTTGCATCGGTTCTTGATGTTGCTGGGCGTAAGAAAGTCCAACGTCAAAATCTTCTTCATCAAAAATCAGCATGCCTGTGTCATGGATTTCAAAATCAATCCCTGTAACAGGGTAGAGCTTTTGATTCCACGCTTGATAAGACGATTTGCCAAATTGAGCGATTTGATTCACTGCATGCACATAGCGCCACGGGTACATTGGAGAAAGAATACCTCCGCCAGCCCAAGAGGCTGCTTGTCCCGCTTGTTGTTGATCAAAAATGCTGATGGTACAGCCTTGTTCAACAAACTCCAGCGCAGACATTAATCCACTTATGCCTGCGCCAATGATTGCAATATGCATGCAGTGTTATCCTTTCTCTGCGAACTTAGTTCATTTCCTTGAGTTTTTCGGCAGCGGTTTCTGCAAAGTAAGTCCAGATTCCGTCTGCACCAGCGCGGCGGCAGCACATCAGTGATTCTAAAATGACTGAATCTGACAACCAGCCATTTTGAATTGCGCCAGCTAACATTGCGTATTCGCCACTCACTTGATAAATGAATGTTGGAATACCAAAGGTATCTTTCACTTCACGTACCACGTCCAGATAAGGCATGCCCGGTTTTACAATCACCATGTCGGCGCCTTCTTGAATATCAAGCGCGATTTCATGTAACGCTTCGGCACGGTTGGCAAAGTCCATCTGGTAGTTATATTTATTACCACCTTTTAGGTTGGATGCAGAGCCGACAGCATCACGGAACGGACCATAGAAGCTAGACGCATATTTAGCAGAGTAGGCCATGATGTTGGTGTAGATGTGACCATTAGCCTCTAAAGCTTGACGAATCGCGCCAATACGGCCATCCATCATGTCACTTGGTGCAATCACTTCGGCACCCGCTTCGGCGTGACTTAAGGCTTGTTTAATCAAGCATTCTACAGTCTCGTCATTGAGCACATAGCCAGTTTCATCAATAATGCCGTCTTGACCGTGTGTGGTGTATGGGTCGAGGGCACCATCAGTAATTAACACCATTTCTGGTAATTCTTTTTTAAGCAGACGGCAAGTGGTTTGTACTAAACCATCTTCACGCCATGCAGCTTCTGCGGTGAGGCTTTTATCTTCTTGCGGGGTTACTGGAAAAAGAGCCAGTTTTGATACGCCCAATTCCAGAAGACTTTCAGCTTTTTTCAGTAACAAATCTGCCGACAAACGCTGAATGTTTGGCATACTTGGAATATCTTGGGTCTGATTTTGTCCCGGTAATACAAATACTGGATAAATCAAGTGATTGGTAGTGAGCTGTGTTTCGCTGACCATCGCACGCAACTGGTCATTTTTACGGATACGGCGCATGCGAGTAGCTGGAAATGCAGGACGATTGAACGTATAAGTCATAACAATCTCGATGTTCGGTATTACACTAGGAGAGGTTGGCGGATATTCCATTACTGTCAACCGACTGCTGTATTGTAGCCCCATAATGCTGGTTTTGTACAAAATTATGGGTGTTTATCATGCTTTTGAATTTAGGCAACGTATGAGTGAAGAGAAGAAGAATTGGACTGGCAACATACAATTAGGGACAAAAACAGACCTAAATGTGGTTCTCAACCAATTATGTAAGGCATTTAATAACTGTCCTTTTTTTAAGCATAGTGGAATGATTATGCGTGTGGTGGATGGGCAGATTGAAGGCTACGTTGAAATGCAACCTGACCTGATTGGCAATTTGGCTTTTCAGGTTTTGCACGGCGGGGTCGCGGCAACTTTGCTCGATAGTATTGGCGGTATTGTGGCAATGGAACATTTATATCGTCGTTCAACCCCAGAAAACCTGCCTGAAACGATTAAACAAGTTACGCGTTTAGCAACGGTTGATATGCGTGTTGACTACCTTGCCCCAGGGCGTGGTAAATACTTTATTGCCCGTGCCGAAGTACTGCGTTTAGGTCGTAAGGGCTGTACCATGCGCATGACCATGGTCAATGATGAAGGCAAAGCCATTGCTGCCGGTATTGCTTCATATGCCTATTAAGCAACAAATTGAACTATTTAAAAGCGCCATGTGCGCTTTTTTTAGTGTGTAAAAAGCAGAAATTTTCATAAAATCTTTGAGATAAACATTAATTTAATTAGAACGAACGCATGAGTTATAAATTTTTATTCTCATATTATGAGGTTTTAGCGTTAAAATTAGCTCCTTTGACAATGCGATATGTCTTGTTTATAGAAAAATAAAAACTCTATAACAAGGTGTAGTGCGAGATTGATGGCAAAGCCAACTCATCTTTAGGAACATACCATGACTGATGCACAAAGCAATGTAGAAGAAACAGTGCCAACAACATCTGCCTCGGATGACAACAATCAAAACAAGCGCAAAAAATTTCTTGGTTTTTTTGCGCTGATTTTATTGATCGCCGCTATTTTATATGCAATCTGGGCATTATTTTTAAATCATTCCGTGAGTACGGATAATGCCTATGTCGGTGCAGAAACCGCGCAAATTACCTCAATGGTGAGCGGACAGGTCGCTCAGGTTGTCGTAAAAGATACTCAAACGGTACATCGTGGTGACGTGCTAGTTCGTATTGATGACCGTGATGCCAAAATTGCACTGGCTCAAGCTGAGGCAGAACTCGCCAAAGCAAAACGCCAATACAAACAAACTGCGGCAAACAGTAGTTCTTTAAACTCTCAAGTTGTGGTGCGTACTGACGAAATTAACAGTGCTAAAGCACAAGTGGCTCAAGCTCAGGCCGACTATGACAAAGCTGCGTTAGAACTGAACCGCCGTGCGCAACTTGCAGCGTCTGGTGCGGTATCTAAAGAAGAACTCACGAAAGCACAAAGTGCAGTTGAAACAGCTAAAGCGGGTCTAGAGCTTGCAAAAGCAGGTTTAGCACAAGCGTCTTCAAGCCGTAAAGCTGCTGAAAGTACCTTAGCTGCAAATGAAGCCTTAATTCAGGGTGTAAATGAAGTTTCGACACCTGATGTACAAGTTGCACAGGCACATGTTGAACAAGCTCAGCTTGATTTAGAACGTACCGTAATTCGTGCGCCAGTCGATGGCGTGGTAGCACGTCGTAATATTCAAGTGGGGCAACGCGTTGCACCGGGTACTAGCATGATGATGATTGTGCCGATTAACGATTTATATGTAGATGCGAACTTTAAAGAAAGTCAGTTGAAAAAAGTCCGTCCGGGTCAAATCGTCACACTTACTTCAGATTTATATGGTGACGATGTTGAATATCACGGCAAAGTGATGGGCTTCTCTGGTGGTACAGGCTCTGCCTTTGCCTTAATTCCGGCTCAAAATGCAACAGGTAACTGGATTAAAGTGGTTCAACGCTTACCGGTTCGTATTGCACTTGACCCGAAAGAACTTGCTGAACACCCATTGCGTGTTGGCTTGTCGATGGAAGCAAAAGTCGACTTATCTGCGAAGTAAACGCTTATGAAAACGCAAACACCTTTTGCCGAGTTAAGCGGTGGCCGTTTATTACTGGCAGCGTTTGTTATTGCCTTGTCGAACTTTATGGTCGTGCTTGATACGACCATTGCCAACGTATCTGTACCACACATTACCGGTAACCTTGCTGTTTCAAGCACACAAGGAACGTGGGTCGTCACGTCGTATGCAGTTGCAGAAGCGATTTGTGTACCTTTAACAGGTTGGCTTGCGGGTCGCTTTGGAACCGTTCGGGTTTTTATTTTTGGTCTGATTGGTTTTACCATTTTCTCTTTCTTGTGCGGCCTAGCAAACTCGTTAGGCATGCTGGTGTTTTTCCGTATTGGACAAGGTCTATGCGGTGGCCCACTCATGCCACTCAGCCAAACCTTGCTGATGCGTATTTTCCCTCAAGAAAAGCATGCACAGGCGATGGGTCTATGGGCAATGACCACCGTTGTTGGACCAATTTTAGGGCCAATTTTGGGTGGTCTGATTAGTGACAACCTGTCTTGGCACTGGATTTTCTTTATTAATATTCCAGTCGGCATTATTTGTGTTTTAGCGGCAATACGACTGCTGAAACCTGCCGAAACCGAAACCATTTCTTTAAGAATCGACACCGTCGGTTTAGGTCTGTTAATTTTGTGGATTGGTGCGCTACAGCTCATGCTCGATTTGGGGCACGAACGCGACTGGTTTAACAGCACCAGCATTGTGGTACTTGCTTTAACCGCCGCCATTGGTTTTGTGGTATTCCTCATATGGGAACTCACCGATAAGCACCCCGTCGTGGATGTCAAAGTCTTTAGACATAGGGGCTTTGCAATTTCGGTACTGGCCTTGTCGCTCGGCTTTGGAGCATTCTTTGGCAGTATTGTACTGATTCCGCAGTGGCTGCAAATGAACCTTTCCTACACCGCCACGTGGGCCGGCTATTTAACTGCAACCATGGGCTTTGGTAGTTTGACCATGTCACCGATTGTGGCAAAGCTTTCGACCAAACATGACCCACGCGCACTTGCGAGTTTCGGTTTGGTTTTGTTGGGTGCAGTAACTTTAATGCGGGCATTCTGGACTACAGATGCTGACTTTATGGCACTGGCTTGGCCGCAAATCCTGCAAGGTTTTGCTGTGCCGTTCTTCTTTATTCCACTGTCAAATATTGCACTGGGTTCAGTACTCCAGCAAGAAATTGCATCTGCTGCGGGCCTCATGAACTTTTTAAGAACCATGGCAGGGGCGATTGGCGCTTCAATTGCAGTCACAGTATGGGATGACCATGCCAAAGTTGCACGCAGTGAAATGGTGTCAAACCTAAATACGGCCGAAGTTCAAAATAACCTTATGCAAAATGGTTTTTCGGCTGATTCGACCTTAGGCATTATTTCCAACCTCGTTGATAAAGAAGCCATTACCATGTCGGCAAACCATGTGTTTTTGCTGTTTGCGATGGTATTTGTCTTTGCAGGACTGGTCATTTGGCTGTGTCCAAAACCTAAACAGGTCAGCGGTATGCCTTCTCACTAAACGCAAAAAAGCATCTCTTCGGAGGTGCTTTTTTTTAGATCTATTAAAAAATAGGTGGGATTCATTAATAGTAGATTTTTCCCTTATTTAGCGAAATAAAGCATGCCAGAATCGGACAAATCAGTTATAAAAGAGTGTGATATCAAGCATGGAGGCACAAGATAGGGCACAGGATAAAACGCCCTCAAACATTCAAAATTATAAAACCTTATTTTTATCAAAGATTAAAAAAACTTAATACCTGAAAACAAAGAAGCTTGCATGGCAATTGCATGGATAGGCAAGCGTATATATTGGAGTTATCACGTGAATAAAAGATATTCATTTTTGTTCAGTAGTTTATTAGCAGTCGGTTTATTACAAGGATGTGGAGATGACTCCTCGTCAGATCAGCCCAAGGATGATTCAAACACAACCCCGCCCAATTTAATTGTTGATAATGACCCGACCAGTTGTAGCAAACTGGCCCAAGACGGTTCAAGCGTGGTGGTTGGTTCAAACCAAAATGGTGACCCAGCAGCGCCTGAGGGTGCATCGGGTTATAGACTCGGTAACACGGTTAAATACGCAGATAAATATATGGTGGTGGCAAACACGCCACTTGCGGTAAAAGCGGGTTGTGATGTTTTAAGAGCAGGTGGTAGTGCAGTCGATGCGGCCGTTGCGGTACAAGCGGTGTTGGGTCTAGTCGAACCACAATCGAGCACCATTGCTGGTAGTGGTTTTATGATGTATTACGATGCCAAAACCAAAAAAGTTACTGCTTATGATGGTCGTGAAACTGCACCAGCCGCAGCCAACGAATTTTATTTAATTCGCCAAGACATATATGACCCAAATTCACCAGCACCTGTACCAAGCGCGCGCCGTAGTGGTCGCTCGATTGGTGTGCCGGGTGTGATGCGTTTGCTTGAACAAGCCCAACAAGAACATGGCAAGCTTGAATGGAAACAGCTTTTTGGTGAAGCGATTGGTTTGGCTGACAACGGTTTTCGCATTCCGGGACGTTTGGCAGATGCAATTGCAAGCAATGCAAACAATTTAGCGCTCGATGCAGATGCAATGAGAATCTATTTTCATTCAGATGGTTCACCACGCAAAGTCGGCGAGACCATGACCAATAAAGAATATGCAGATACCCTCAAAGCAATAGTCTCCGAGGGTGCAAATGCATTGCATACTGGTCGGATTGCTCAAGCGATTGTTAGTGAAGCTGGCCGAACTGAAGGAGAAGACCCAGCAAAAACTCCAATTACCCCAAGTTTGATGACCTTGCAGGATTTATCGAACTATCAGGTTAAAAAACGTGACCCGATTTGCACGACGTACCGTGACCGTTACTATGTATGTACCATGCCGCCTCCATCTTCGGGAGGGATTGCGGTTGCGCAAACACTAGGTATTTTAGAAAACTTTGATATGTCACTTTACCCACCTAAAAACCCTGAAAATGAAGGTGGTGTGCCAGATGTGATGGGCGTGCATTTAGTCTCTGAGGCAGAACGTTTGGCCTACGCTGACCGCGATAAATATGTAGCAGACACTGACTTTGTTGCTTTACCAGCACAAGGGATTGCAAGCTTTATTGATAAAAATTACTTAAAGCAACGTGCAGCATTAATTAACCCGAACCAAAGTATGGGCGTTGCGCCAGCGGGTAATTTCAACCCAGCTTCGGGTGTTGACACCACTGTTGAACATGGTACAACTCAGTTCACGATTGTAGATGCCTATGGCAATGTGGTTTCAATGACATCGACTGTTGAATCGAGCATGGGTTCATTCCACATGGTTGATGGTTTCTTGCTGTCGAACCAGTTAACTGACTTTAGCGCAAATCCTTATGATAGCACTGGAGCACATGTTGCCAACCGTGTAGAAGGAGGCAAACGCCCACGCAGTACCATGGCGCCAACTTTAGTGTTTAAAGGCACCACGCCAGATGAGTTTTATATGGCAACAGGTTCACCAGGCGGCGGCACGATCATTCAATATGTAGTTAAAACTTTGGTAGGTGCGTTGGACTGGAACTTAAATGCACAGCAGGCTACTTCGCTTGTTAACTTTGGTGCGACCAATAGCAAAAACACCAATGTAGATAGCTCGAATGTGCAGCTTTCTTTGCTTGATTTGATTGAAGGCTTAAAAGCAAAAGGGCATGGCGTTGCCAACACTGCGCAAACCAGCGGTATTTCAACGATTATGAAAGTAAATATTAATAATCAAAGCAAATACGCAGGTGGGGTAGACCCACGCCGTGAAGGTATTGTGTTAGGCAATGGTGCTTTATAGACCAAACATTAAAAAAAGCTGTCATTTTTGGCAGCTTTTTTATGAGGGGCCTTGAAAAAAACAAAAGGCTCTCCATTATGTAAATATGTTCATCAGTAGCAGACTGTTGATAAATTGCACAGCATTTTATTTTAGTTATGCTATGATGTTCAGACATTCATGGGGATGTTATTGGCTTCGACGCTGGTGATGAAACTCATAGATGCATGCCGAGAGCGCATTTTCTCTCGTAAATCAAATTTGCATATTTTAGTCGCAAACGACGAAACTTACGCTCTAGCTGCCTAAGGGCAGTTTGTCCGCTTCCTAGAATACTTGTGGTTTAGGAACCCGACCGTAGCGCACGCACACAAGTCCGTATAGAGTCAAGCCTCGGGGCTTTATACCAAACTTAGAGGATCGCAACTTGTACCCTGTTCGTCGGGTCACAAGGTGTTAAAACAATAGACGATATCTAAGCATGTAGTATTCTCGAGCGTAATGCTGGCGGACGCGGGTTCAACTCCCGCCATCTCCACCAAAATTCGTGAAAAACCCTGAAACGTAAGTTTCGGGGTTTTTTCTTTTTAAGATTTAAATTATTAAATCATCTATGCAATGACGAACTTTATTGAGCAGGGGAGTCTATACACTTCACATTTCTAAATCGTCTATGCGATGAGCAACTTTATATAAAGAAGGGATCAAATATAAAAAATGTTTTCTAAATCATCTGGGCGATGAGCGACGAAGAAAGTGATGGTCATATCTTCAGTGAGATTTTCTAAATCATCTATGCGATGAGCAACTTGAAATCGTAGAGCAATACGAAAAGCAATCATTTCTAAATCATCTATGCGATGAGCAACGCCTGTTAATTGAGGTTTTAATTCAACAAACATTTCTAAATCATCTGAGCAATGAGCAACTTAGGATAGAAAAACTCATGGTTTTGACGTATTTTCTAAATCATCTGGGCGATGAGTAACTCCCTCTTTATCTTTTTCTTCTGCGATATCGATTTCTAAATCATCTGTGCGATGACGAACTAAATGATCAAGAAGTAACAACTTTGCTTCCTTTTCTAAATCATCTGTGCGATGACGAACGATTGATTCTTAAACGTGTACTGTTAACGGTCTTTCTAAATCATCTGTGCGATGACGAACGCTACCGCTATGCCAACTAATGAATTGTTCCGTTTCTAAATCATCTACACGATGAGCAACAACTTTATAAGGTTGATCAAGCTATTTCAGTGTTTCTAAATCATCTACACGATGAGCAACAACTTCTAAATCCGCTGCCCATGCCCAAGGAATTTCTAAATCATCTACACGATGAGCAACAGGGTATAACTTTTCTCCCGGAAGTAATTTAATTTCTAAATCATCTACACTATGAGCAACAACATGTCTCAAAAAATGGCTAAAAACGGTAGTTTCTAAATCATCTACACGATGAGCAACGGCTTCGATTATGTCTTTTCACCTAACTATGTTTTCTAAATCATCTACACGATGAGCAACAAATATCGCCTGCTTCAATTCGAGTACTGTTTTTTCTAAATCATCTACACGATGAGCAACATAAAATTGAGGTAGGTCGGCAAGCTACGGGCTTTCTAAATCATCTACACGATGAGCAACTACAGCGTTATATACATTCGAATCGACTACGTTTTCTAAATCATCTACACGATGAGCAACATACAGTTAAGCAAATCGCCGAAGAATTCAAATTTCTAAATCATCTACACGATGAGCAACCAATAATAGAGATAGTGTAGGCGGCTCAATGTTTTCTAAATCATCTACACGATGAGCAACAGGTTATTGCATTAGAGCCATTATTTCCTAATTTTCTAAATCATCTACACGATGAGCAACTTATTATCTTTGTCCAAGATATTAAAGATGTCTTTCTAAATCATCTACACGATGAGCAACGGTAAAACCATGTATATGTTCTTGCCGGTGATTTTCTAAATCATCTACACGATGAGCAACAACAAGATCGATTGAACGCTCAGATTGCTCTTTTTCTAAATCATCTACACGATGAGCAACACATTTACCGCCTTACGTGAATTTCATTGTTTTTTCTAAATCATCTACACGATGAGCAACCCTACACTATTGAAGATGCATTGAATGAAGTATTTCTAAATCATCTACACGATGAGCAACTTTATTAAGATATTTCCAAGGTTTGGTGGAGTTTTCTAAATCATCTACACGATGAGCAACGATAGCGCTCAAAATCTACACAATAGTCTAGATTTCTAAATCATCTACACGATGAGCAACTGGAAGAGTTTACAGGTGTTGTTCGTCGTTATTTTCTAAATCATCTACACGATGAGCAACGATAAACACGTCCAAAGCGGTTAAAGTCATTATTTCTAAATCATCTACACGATGAGCAACGCCGTTGTATGTAACGGTCCAATTCTTATCCGTTTCTAAATCATCTACACGATGAGCAACAATATTTTATGGTTTTTAGCTTTTTTAATTATTTTCTAAATCATCTACACGATGAGCAACAAAAAAGGGCTTTAGGACAAGAATCAATTGTTTTTCTAAATCATCTACACGATGAGCAACCAGAAGATGATGAGCCTGAAGATGATGATAAATTTCTAAATCATCTACACGATGAGCAACTAAACCCAAACACCCAACCGCACGACGTAAATTTTCTAAATCATCTACACGATGAGCAACGACGCTATACGGACAACTACCTGACGCAATGTTTTCTAAATCATCTACACGATGAGCAACTTAGATACGATTGCAAAATCTCAATCAAAATGTTTCTAAATCATCTACACGATGAGCAACACAAGGGTTAAGTCTTCAACAATAACTGTCACTTTCTAAATCATCTACACGATGAGCAACACTTTTCTCCAGACATAAAAAAGCCACCCTTATTTCTAAATCATCTACACGATGAGCAACACTCTGGATCATTCAGAATCATGTTTTTCATTTTTCTAAATCATCTACACGATGAGCAACAATGTGACCACATCATCAACACGGCTCAAGGTTTTCTAAATCATCTACACGATGAGCAACTCATTTCACGCAAAGTTGATTGAGCGCTGATTTTTCTAAATCATCTACACGATGAGCAACATGATGCTTGGCAACCAGTAGCAAACGTTGACTTTCTAAATCATCTACACGATGAGCAACATAAGTGGCTCATCGATCTGTTCATGAGCTTTTTTCTAAATCATCTACACGATGAGCAACCATCAAATGCGCCTCAAACCCCAAACCATCAATTTCTAAATCATCTACACGATGAGCAACTTAAATAAGATTATGCAATTTCCAGTGCTCCATTTCTAAATCATCTACACGATGAGCAACCGTCCGGTACGCGTTTCTTGAAGTGCGGAGTTTTTCTAAATCATCTACACGATGAGCAACTATGAGTCTTTGCGCGTACCAGCAGCGTTAAATTTCTAAATCATCTACACGATGAGCAACGCCGTAAACATAGTAAGAAATTGCAGGGGATGTTTCTAAATCATCTACACGATGAGCAACTAACTGAAGGCGGATTTATAATGCGTGAAATTTTTCTAAATCATCTACACGATGAGCAACGTGTCAGATCAAATGAAAAACACAACTGATATTTTCTAAATCATCTACACGATGAGCAACGATGTCTCACCAAAAAAGTCGTTAATGATTGATTTCTAAATCATCTACACGATGAGCAACTTGCTGTGGGTAGTTGTAGGTTGCCTAATAGATTTCTAAATCATCTACACGATGAGCAACATACAATGCAAGGTGCCAATGCATTAGCAGCATTTCTAAATCATCTACACGATGAGCAACGGGCTAGTGATTTTGTATGTTAAATCCGTGGCTTTCTAAATCATCTACACGATGAGCAACGTGGAGATTTAACTCCAGTGATGACAAAGAATTTTCTAAATCATCTACACGATGAGCAACAAAAAGGTATTTCCACTTCGTCATTATCTACTTTTCTAAATCATCTACACGATGAGCAACAGACTGGCGGCTAAATGGAATGTTTCCGTTGATTTCTAAATCATCTACACGATGAGCAACAACTGTTGTGATGTAGCCATAACTTTTCCTCATTTCTAAATCATCTACACGATGAGCAACAATAATCGATCTCTTTTCATCTTCTGGTTTATTTTCTAAATCATCTACACGATGAGCAACTAGAGTTAAGTTAAAACAAAACTCTTAAAATCAATTATATAAGTTTTTAATGAGTGAAAATACTTCGTTATGAGGTACTTGGATTAAATGTATGATTTTATTTAATTTTACTACATATATCAGTAATGAAGCTAAACATGTAATCTAAAATATCTTGGTCTTGGCATGTTTCAATAAGCTGCATTCGGAATTCTTTTTGATTTAAACCTCTTGCTGCACATGTAAAAGCGAGTGGCATCACAAAAGCATCTTTCACTAGATCAGCTAAGTCAAAGACTAGACCTCCGCGACGTGTTTTACCGTGCAAAATAGGTAGGGCAAAGCTAATTCCCATTCCATTTAAAGCAACCGCCGCATAGCCATAGGCAATATAGTTTCCATGATCGAGGTAGCTGTTGGCTATATCAGCAATAGTGTCGTGAGAATTTTTTCCTTCATTGCGAATAAACTCAACTCCAAAGCCTTTAGCAAGTTGTTTGTATAACGTTTTAGCCCAACGTCCTTCGGCTGCAAGTAATTCTTGTTGATTTTCGGAACGGTCAATATCTTGTTTAAACGTGTTTAAAGCATTTTCATCAATATAAATACCCGATTGAATCAAATCAAAATTCTTCTTCCATGATTGTGATACGAGGGCAATACGTTCAAGTAATAATATTTTTGCCATCAGTAAACGTGCATCATCTTCTAACCATGCTCTCATCCAAATTTGCATATATTCAGTAGGGCGATATTCACTTTGGGGCGCTAAAAATGTTAAGTCTAATGATGAAAATAAAGGGGAACCGCCAGAACCGCAAAACCCAACCATGACATTAGATTCCGCTAAACGTCTGGCAGCCCCATCTGTTAATGAACTGCCTTTGCCAAGTAATAAAAAGGCTGTGTTTTTCTCTGGAATATTATAAAAATATTCCACAGGCTGTGAGTTCTCCGTCAAGTAAACAATTCGATCATCTTTTAAAACGACACGAACTCTTTCGAGATAAAATACGCAGGCACGCTTTGAAAGCATAAGTGGGCGGCTGCGTTCTTGACGGAGTTGACTCATATTATATTTCCTTAAAAGACAGGTAGGGCAAAAGGACTTTCCTTACGGGCAAGTCCATAGCTATCGGGCAGCCCGTATCCCGCGTTTTCACTCTCCTGAACATCAATAATGACTGTAAAACCATGACCTGTACTGCTGACCACCTGAAAGAAGGGCATTCCTTTCGCAGTTTTTAAGCGTCTATCTCTTAAAGGTTCATTTTGGTGGGAAAGCTTAGTACGTTCAGCTTTGAGGGTTGGAATACGAAACTTTCGATAACTTTTCCAACCAGAAGTTTTGGCAGTAGGAACAGCAATTGCGGCACCTAAAACGGTATAGTCGCGAATTTTCCAGTGTCCTTTAATTGCCTCGATTAACTCATCTAACTCATCCTGTTTTTCTGCAAAAATTCGCAAAATATCAAAGTTAGGTTTAGCTGAACGACCATGTTTTTTCTCAAACTGTTCTTGCTTCGCTTTCAATTTATCGGATATCTCCAACGCAAGAGCGTAATGCGCAGGTAGTTTTCGAAATGCACCATGAATGACGGTGTAAATTTGATTACGAATATGACCAAGTTTTAAATCCGTATCATCTGATGATTCAATAACACGGATATCCAGATAGTAATTGGCATCCATGATTATTCACCCTCGGAGTACACGCCACCACGAATTAAACATGCAATCAGGAACATACCTTTTTCGCTGTTTACATCTAGTTCATCAATTTCTTTTAAAATATCGAATGCAGAAACTTTGTCTTTACCTACGCGATAGAAAATCTGACCTTCTAGGTTTGCACCGTTAGGCTCTACTGCAATTGGCTTTTCATCGTTTTCTTTAAATAGTGGATACCAAGTATCAATTGTTCTTAGAGCATTTCCGATTTTTTGGTCACGTAATGCAGCTTGACCCAGATATTGGTTGTCATTTGCTTTGTGGTCTGGTTTTTTCGGTGTTAATTGATATAGAGATCGAGAGAAACCTTTTGGTTTATCTTCTAAGTAATTTTGAGAAGGGAAAACTTCTACACCACCCATTCCAAAGTCAACAATCGCTTCAATATGCAATGCGGCACTTGTTGATTCACCTGTAATTCCTTTTAACAAAATATCTGCTAGTTTTTGTTCTTGTTCAGATGGTTGATCAAAACTCTTAAGGTTATAAGAAAGCGCATCAAAGCTAAATGTTTCAGGGTAGTCTTGAGCAGTCACTTGAATGGTAATACTTTCAGCGACAATACGGTTACGCCATAACCAGCGGCCATTAACAATATTACGTACATAACGACGTACAACTTCTTTTAGCCCATCACTTTCTTTGGCGCGATTTACAAAATTTAAGAAAGCTTGGCGGAAATTATATTCTTCGGTTTTATCAGCACCAGCTTTAGACGCACTTGCAAACAGTACATAGCTCAAGTCAATAAAACGAAAGTCCCATTTCACCAAAAGTTTTGCTTTAGGTTGTAATTTTGCAGATTCAGTAAGCTGAATGTTTGTAACTTCGCGTGCCAGTGAATTACCTGTTGCCGCACCTTTTTCTTTGTTACCTGCTACGTTTTGAGTCCCTCGAATACCGTGATACATCACATGTAAAGGTTCTTGTTTGCCATCTTCAAATAAATTAAAAAAAGCCCCATCACTCACCACTGTACCGCGTTGTAAAGAAAGGCTACCTGGTAATTTCTTAAAAATTGTCATGTGAAAAAGTCCTTATGTTTAAAAGTGAGTTATGCATTAATGCAATTTTGTTTTAAAAGAAAAATGTCGTCTTGCGGCCAGTGGTAGGTCCACAATAATTTTTGCAAGTTATGCCAAGAGTCATCCTCAGTCTCGGTATTTTTCCTTAGAATCTCGCCTAAAGAAAAATACTGAACAATGCCAGTAAGCGGTTCTGCATAGGCATGGGCTGTGGTTTCCTGATCTTGTGCTTGGCGAATACCAGCTCGTTGGTCTGTGAGTGGCTCAAGTAGGGCGTACCCCAAATTAGTTGCCGATATCCAACTTAAATTTTGATCATTAAAGAACGTTCTAAGCGCATCTGCTTTTAATGCCAACAGTTGGGTAAATGCCTGAACTCGATTAATTTGTTTACGTTGCTGATATTCAATAAGCAAATCTTGTCGATCTAAAATGGCAAACCCAGTTTTGATTTTCTTTAAGGCAGTTTCTAATTCATTTTCAGCATGTGTCGTAATTTCTAAAAACTCGATAATTTGTCCACCAGCAAAACGGCTACGTTTCAGTATATTTGTTAGTTTTTCTGGACTAATGCGAGAGCTAGAAAATTTGATAACAAGGCTAAACTCCAAATGACAAGATGCGGTTGGTTGTAAAGACAACGCATATTTATTTTTAGAAGAATAGTCCTTTTTACCAATAAACACGGCACCACGACGTTGAGCAGGCGTAAAGCGACCATAGGCCTGTCCACCCAAACGTTGTTGATCATGATGAATATAAATAATGCCTTCTTCTTGAGTACCTAATTGCCTTGCTAAATGATGTGCAAACATATTGGCTGCAAACAAAGGTACACCACCTAATAAGAAGCCATTGGTTTGCATATTTGCATTTTGTACTCGCATACGAGGAATAACGACATAACGACTCATCGAACAATCTCCCGTAAGCGGCGGGCGATATAACCTTCTGAATTGCTATCTAGGCTAATCGTTACAGTTTCATTATTTATTTCTATATCAAAGGTTTCATTGGTGATTTTTCTAGCCAGATAATCTGAGAACTTTATTCTCCAGTTATCATCTCTTAGCTCTGGGTCAATCAAACCTTGCACAACAAACGAAAGGCTCGGATGAACCCAAAAAGAAGGACGCTCAATTTCTTTCATACTTGGTAAAATTGATTCAGCCTCTTCTAAAATATTTTTTTGGAAAGTCGCTTGTCTTAATACATCTTTAGCAAGGATATTCAGGAAAATAACTTCCTGATCTCGTACATCCCGATTAGTAGAAGGAGCGAAAATCTCGAGGTCATGCCAATTTTGAATAGTATTCGTTGCAGTAATAACAAGTTGGCGATTTAAAATTTCTGACCACTCTTTAATTGCTTCTTTTGCCCGTTTAGTTCCATTAAGTAGTTTTATTTTGCGGGATAGACGTATCGTAAATCCATTATAGAAAATCGCTAATGCTTGGCGTAATTTTTCACTTGCTTGAGGAGCGTCAACTGTAATAGGGCGTTGCATTGAACGAACGAGGCTTCCCACATTTTGTGGATTGGCTCCGCCTATGCCAAAAACAGCAGTTTGAATGCGGTTAAACTCACTCTCTTTTTCTTTACGTAACTCATTTACAGCTTCAACTTCTTTGTTTACAAGATAATTTACACCAGCAGCAGTAAGTGGGCTAACTGAAACGTATTCACCATTTTTTGGAATTAGAAGCTGGCGCATACGTATATCAATGTTTTCTGTACCTGATTGATAGGGCTCATTAAAAACAGATGAAATGGATGGCTTGAGCTGTTCCACTTGTTGTTGAAACTCAGCATCTTCTGAACTGATATCATTATTAATCATGGCTGCTTTTACGACTTTAAAAATAGAAGCCGTTTTACCTGCATTTGCCTGATAATCAGTTGGAATAAGGAAGTCTTCATTTAATAAAGTTCGAGCACTAAGATAGGGTAAATCAAGTGCTTGTTGTTTACTTAAACGAATTCCACCTTTTTCAATATTGGAGTTAATCGTCTTTAAACTAAAGTGTACCGATTCTTCTAAAGCATTTATAAAAATATCAGTTTGTGGTTCAGGCATTATCTTCCCCGTTTGTTATCTAGCCAATTTTTAACACATTATTTGAAAAATGAAAGTATTGAAGTTGAGATCTGCGACAAATTAAGTCGTAAAGACAATTGGATGAAAATATTATATGCTTCATAAATTTAGCCTAAGACGATTAGGTTATATTTTTAAAATAGAAAAATTAATATAATTCAATGGATTATGTTTTTTATGTTTTGAAGGTTTTTGATTCATTAAAACTTTATATTATTGTTTTTAAGAGTTTTGTTTTTACTTAGCTCTAGTTTTTCATCGTATAGATGATTTAGAAAGTTGGCGTACGGATAACGGAAGAACGCAAAAGGTTGTTCATCGCCAAGATGATTTAGAAAATTAGCCACCACCTAACTTTGTTTTAGTTGCAGTTGTTCATCGCACAGATGATTTAGAAATTTTCATCCATACCATTAGCTATAGAAAAAGTGTTATTCATCGCCTAGATGATTTAGAAACTATTCCAGATCAAAGATATTGTTCAGCAAAAGTTATTCATCGCATAGATGATTTAGAAATTGAAGTGTGAATGATGCAAGCGATGTACAAAGTTATTCATCGCATAGATGATTTAGAAAGTCAAACGACAGGGCTACAAACACTTAATCTTGTTATTCATCGCATAGATGGTTTAGAAAATGTGATAGGGGTTCGCCATCATTAAGTCATAGTTCATCATCGCTGAGATGATTTAGAAACCTGTAATTAATCTGTATGGTGCTACAGCTACGTTCGTCATCACTCAGATGATTTAGAAACATCGTTCCATGCGGGCCTTGGCAAGCGCTGAGTTCGTCATTGCATAGATGATTTAGAAAACACCCGTTGTACCAATAACGCATGTATTACGTTCGTCATCGCATAGATGGTTTAGAAATATCGTGTATTTGATTCTAAAAAGAAAGTGAAGTTATTCATCGCCCAGATGATTTAGAAAAAACTCACGAATAAACTGTTCTGGTTTCATTGGTTATTCATCGCATAGATGATTTAGAAATTACAGCCTTCCTCATCGATCAGGACGGACGAGTTATTCATCGCATAGATGATTTAGAAAATTACGCTCGTGATATCGGCATTCAATTCTGCGTTATTCATCGCATAGACGATTTAGAAAATCATCCACTCACCGGCTTCTTGAATGTTATAGTTCGTCATCGCCCAGATGATTTAAAAGAGTTCCTTCCAAAATTTAAGACGACATATTTTGTCGTTAAAAGGCTGTATTAAGCTGATAAAAACTTTCTCTTCTTAAAACAAAAGATTATATTTTTATTACATTCGAACTTTAATAATAAACTATGCACGTCATTCTCATCTCTGCTTGCGAAAAAAGAGCTTTAAAGAAAACTCGAGCGATTTTGGATAGCTATGCTATTCGTACAGGACATTCGTCTTGGCAAGCCCCAATGACAATGGAAGGCTTAAAAGAAATTCGTAGTGCATTAAAAAAAGTAGCCACTCGACAGACTGCGGTAGCTGCTTATATTAATTTTGGTGTACGAAGAATGAAGCTTGCATGGGTTGTAGGAGCAAAACATAAATTTGCCCATGACGGGGCATATCCAGTTGCATCGACCAAAAAACAACAAAAACTACTGATGCTAGATGAATGGGTCAAAGTAAGTAGCTTGTTGGCAGGTGCAGCAGGTGACATGCATGATATTGGTAAAGCTTCACAACATTTTCAGAACAAATTAAGTCCAGAAATGGCAGGGCAAAAAATTAGAGATGACATTCGACATGAATGGCTGTCTTTAAAACTATTACAACAACTCAGAAAAAATGGATGGGACTGGCAGCTTGCTTGGAAAAATTTAGATAAAGGTTTAGAGAAATTTACTTTAGGTGATCGACAAGAAATTGAACAGGGAATTCAAAATGAATTAGAAGCAGTCGATTATTTAGTTGTTACACATCATGGTTTATTAGGAGTTGAAGAAACTTTAAAAAATGATCCACTCGCATTACCCCATTATGAAAATCATGTTCGTACATTAGTTCCAAGCCGTGAACAAATGAGCTGTGCAGGTGAATTGCCAGACTCTATTTTTAAAAGTCATCAAAAACGTATGCAGCGTTTAACTGCATTAATACCAAAACAAAAAATAAACCAGCTTTTGTACTGGAAAGCCTTAGCACTACATTCACGAGCAGCACTCATTCATGCCGATCATATTGTCTCGGCACAACAATATTCTTTGCAAAAGCCTGAAAATGTATCATTATTTGCAAATACAAAGCTTAAAAATATAGGTTCAGACAAGAAAGCAAAATTACAGGACCAGCCACTGGAATGGCACTTACACCAAGTCGGAGATCGGGCTTCACGCATTGCAGTTCAAATGATGACTGATTTGAGTTTATCTGGTCTATCTGAGCAAACAGTTGAATACATTTGCCAGCCAACAACTCACCCGCGTTTCCAATGGCAAAATATCGCAGCAAATGCATTGCAAAAAAATATACAGAAGCACCCTGAAATACCAGCATTGGTATTCAATATTGCAGGGACGGGAAGTGGTAAAACCCGTATGAATTTGCGAGCTGCGTGTACTTTACGACCAGATGACCCAAGACTAGCGATTGCTCTTAATTTGCGTTCTCTAACTTTGCAGACTGGGCATGCACTTAAAACATCGATGAATCTATCGGAAGATGAAATCGCCGTAATTATTGGAAATACGGTTACCCAGACTTTATTCGATCAAAGTAAAGAGAAAATTGAGTTTGTTGATGAAGATGAAAATCATCCAGAACCTATTTTTGATGCTTGGGGTGAGGACTGTGATTTACCTGAGTGGTTACATCCATTATTTACGGTTGAAAAAAATGGACATAAAGTTTTAGATCAAAAGGAAACTACAATCCTTGCTTCGCCATTATTAGTTTCAACCATTGATTATCTGATTGCAGCGGGTGAGCCTCATAGACAAGGACATCACGTTAAAGCATTACTCAGAGTGAAGAGTAGTGATTTGATTTTAGATGAAGTTGATGGCTATGAACCTAAGGCATTGATTGCTGTTTTACGTTTAGTTCAGTTAGCTGCAATGTATGGGCGAAACGTTATTTGTTCGTCGGCAACCTTATCACTTACAGTTGCCAAAACAATTCATCGGGCTTTTGAGTCAGGTATGCAAATGCGGGCAGCCCTTTATGGTACCGAGAAAAAATCAATCATTGCGATTATTGATAATGAGCTTAAACCACAGGTCTGGTTAGAAAGATCAAATCAAAAATCAGAATTTAATATAAACTACCAAAAGCATTTAGATAATTTACAAGTTCACTTGCTCTCTAAGCCTACCTATCGACTGGCTCAGTTGCTTTCGTTACCTGAAACTACAGTTTTATTGTGGAAACAGTCAGTATTGGAAGGAGTAAAGCAACTTCATCAAGAGCATGCATGGAATTTTAAAAAGACCGAAAAGAAAATTTCTTTGGGGCTTATACGGGTTGCTAATATTAAACATGCAATTCGACTTGCTCAATTTATATCAGATTATTTACCTGAGGCAAAAGTAGCTTGTTATCATGCAAACGACTGGCTTATTTCAAGATTTTATAAAGAACAACGTTTAGATCAGCTTTTAACACGTCATAAAGACGGTAAAAAAAGAAAAACTGGTAATGAGCAGATCGAGCAAGATGATGAAATGATTGACCTCATTCAAAAATCTAATTCTCTAAATATTCCATTTATTGTAATTGCAACACCAGTGGAAGAAGTTGGACGAGATCATGATTTTGATTGGGCTATCATTGATGCATCAAGTGTGCAGTCAATTGTACAAACAGCGGGTCGTGTTAATCGTCATCGGTTAGAAAAAGTACAGCAACCCAATATTATGATTCCGCAGTGGAATTATCGTTATTGTGAGCGACGCGATATTGAAAAACTTAAGCAGCAAAGTAAGCAGCGTCGCCCTGTATTTGTATACCCTGGTTATGAAGGGTATGGTTCATCGGTAACTTCAACTTATTCATCTCAAGATTTAAAAGAGCTTTTGCCGTGGGACCATCAATCTCAATTAGTCATTAATGCCAGACTTCGCTTTGATCAGATAAATTGTTTATTTGCAAAACATGATGACCAGCAGATAGGAAATTTTTGCCAAAATTATTTTAATGATCAAGGGGAGCAGTTATTTTCTCGCTCTGATGTAGATGCAAGTATCATGACAGAGAATATTTATAATTTAACGCCTTTACGAGAACGTAACTATCAAGAAACCTATATGTTTGAGTGGGCTGAGAGCTTGATTGTTAAAAAACAAGTTTATGGTTTTGATGAGAAAGCGACTAAAACTTTAAAATATCCAAAATATGGTTTGGTATGGGATCAAGTGAAGTTCGAAGAAATTCCTGCTAAACCACAAGCATGGTTAGCTCTCGATCCACAACAAATGAAAGATTACTGTTATGAGTACCAAATTGCTAATGAGCAAGGCTGCCGTATATCTTTAACACCTTACAATAGAGACGAAATACCTATTTGGTCTTATGATTATGGCTTTGGTGTTATGCAAAAATAAATTACTAAAAATAAGGTTCTCGTACACAACAGAAGCTTAATTTTTTATATCGACTTAGAGCAGCCTTCCATCGCAGCTAATTTTATTTTATTTTTATAGTATTGCTATTTCTTCATTAGAATTTTGTCTCTTGATTCGTTAGAAATACCTCAAAATAATATTTAGGTTAAGTGAAATGACTTTTTTATCCTGTAAAGAAATTGATGAGCTCATGACAGGGCTAGGGTATACACAAACTAATACTCGTAAATATGCTCATGAATTTAAATTAAAAAATGGTCAATATGTTTATGTTAAGCAATTGAAAGATAGTCAAAAAAGAAAAAAAGAACCTTCGAGGCTTATGATACATCCATCTTTTCAGAAATTTAAAGAAGATTTAACAAAGCTAGAGAAAGTTGAGTTTAGCTTTGAGCAAAAAGGAAATATGAATTCTGCCTTTGCTGAATTTCCAAAATGTGATCTATCGAAATGTGATGGAAATCCTACAGAATATGGAATAGGAGTTAACTTTAAAGATAAATTAGCATTAATTAATTTTCTAAAATTTATTGAAAGTAGTAAGTACTAAGAGCTCTAATGAGCTCTTTTCATTTAATTAATGGGAGACGGATTTTTCATGCTTGCTAGTCATCCCATAATTATCTATTCCTTAACTTTTATTCTTTCATGTTCAAAATTCTTTAAAAAATTATAAGCATCAGATATTTTATTAGCTCTATGAAGACCAACTAAGGCTATAAAAATAAACAGAATTGGCCAAGTAATTAAATTAAATGTTATTAAAAAGCTACTAGTATCAATAGATTGATGCAAGATTGCTAAATAATGCTTTAGAAACATCAATGGGACCATGGCTAAAATGGCAAAGAAAGAATACATGCATAAAAATAAGATACCCTTTGCCATAGTATATTTATTCTTTAAGTCAACAATCTTATTATCCTCATCAATAATTGGTTTTATGTATTTCCGAACATCAACATATCTTTCAACCCAAAGTTCCATATCTACATAACTATAGAAATACTGTGCTTCTAGAAAATTGATATTTTTTTTCATTATCAATTTTTGAGCAACACGATCTTTTACTAACTGTGATTCAGCAGTAGAAATTACAATTGCATCAAACTCTTTAGCAGCTTCAATACTTTCGCTAAACTCCAATCTTGGATGTTTTTTAAAGTTATGCCGTGATGAAATATAGGCAACCATTAAAGGAACTAGGACCCCACATACAGTAGTAATAGCAGTAAGACTAATCATTTGTTTTATCTAATATTTAATTTGGATTGTTATATAACATATTGTTTATTTTATGAAAATATTTCACTGTAATTTTTTAATCTTAATTTATTTAGGACGATCACATTCCCCTCAAGGCCCCCGTGCCACAACAGAACTTTAATTGTTTGCGCTGATTTAAAGTTATCTACCATTGCGACACAGAGATAAGGGAGCTAAGCCAAACGCTTAGCCCATGTCTTCTTTATCGCACCGCCGTATTACACTAAGAAAAGTAGGGGCAAAGTCCTGTGGGAGAGCAGGACTTTGCAAACTGACATGTTCTAGACGTTGCATAAGCTTATGCGAATACACTTGTTCAAGCCGTTGGTAAATACAGTCGCAACTGGCTTGGGTGTGCCCACCAGACAGGCAAATTTCTTCAAAATCCTGCTGAGTGTGTAGGTCACAACCCGAAACGCTGTAATCGCCGACAACGAGGCCTAAAACCAAAATAGTTTTATAAAATTTCATATTATTCTCTTAATGATTGGGGATATATCAATGAGAAAAAATAAACCGCTATATTTTAAGTTTTAAAATCATTTTTAAAGGCAATAGTTAACCCGCCTGTAAAAGCAATAAAATAAAATGACTTAAATTTTAAAATAAAAATAATATATAAATTTGAAAATTTAGATAATAGAAAACCCAAATTTTAAATAAATAAAAAGTTTATAAGGGAGAGGGGGTAAATATATATAGTGGCATGGTCAACTCCTTAAATTGTATGGAGCTCTACCACCAACAATCACCGCGAATTAATTTATGGTGGTAGAACGAAAGGGGGTTGACAGACCGGACATACAGAACCAGCACACCCGAAGGTGTCCCCCTTCCGCCCTACCGCAACATGAGGGGGACGGTGGTTTTCACACAAATTTCTCCCTCAGAAGGATAAATCTGATGTGCTGTATGTAAAACGGTCTG
This sequence comes from Acinetobacter sp. AYS6, assembly GCF_025630795.1. Lineage (NCBI taxonomy): Bacteria > Pseudomonadati > Pseudomonadota > Gammaproteobacteria > Moraxellales > Moraxellaceae > Acinetobacter > Acinetobacter sp. AYS6. Next base: position 698,855 of record NZ_JAOTNV010000005.1, on the reverse strand, counting down.
TCAAAACCGACTGACAATGTGTGCCAGCGAGACCATAATAATCATAAGTTTTTAACAGGTCAATTCAATTTAAATAAAATATTATAAAAATTTTAAATATAAATTTATATTTTAATTAAACTCAAAAGTTTATCGATTTAAATTGGTGAATTAATAAATATAATAAAGCTAAACTAAACGTTTAGCGTGTGCTTAAAATGTATAACGGTAATTAATAAATACACGGTGCTGGTCCCAATCTTTACGGGTCATACCATTTATTTTTTCACCTAGGTTTGCATTTTCAAACTTTGACTTATAATGCAAAAATGAATAACGCACATCTAAGTTTTTCACCCACGGCAAGGCATAACTCACCGTAAAGTCAAAGTAACGCTCTTTACCTTCAATATCACTGCTAATGTTACTTTGGTGAGCGCCAAAACCATAAATATACTTCGCTTCGGTTTTTAAACCTTTTACGTAGTCTTTCCAGTTATATTTTAGGCGAAGGGCAACCGCAGTTTCATCGTTATTGGTAAAGTCAGGGCCAATGGTCGCAGAGGTCGGAAACGGGTTGGTGCCGTGGTCTTGCGTTAAAACCGAGTTGCGGTCAGAGTGCACGGCAAAGTTATCCTCAATCCAAAAACCATCAAACTTTGAAACCGCAATGCCACCTTCAATATTATTCTTGGCCACATTTACATCGATAAAATAACCATTCCCGCGGTTGTTAATGTCTTGGCCTTTGACACAATCCAGCTCGGTTTCGGCACCGCATTTAAACAGCTTGCCATCATCACGCGAGAAAAAAGCACCCGTGTTGAATGTCCACATAAAGCCACGCAAGGGCAGTTTATATTGAGCAATCGCCCCATACTTTTTTAAATAATCTTTGCTATTTAAATATTCGGCATTCAAGCTCCAGTTTTTATACTGATACTTGGCTCCAAGCAAACCGACATAATCAATGTGCTCGTCATTTTCAGTCACCAGTTTTTCAAAAGAGTCCATGCTGCGCGGTTTCCAGCGGTCATAGTAAGCAATGTAAGTCTGTAGCTGATCATTCAGTTGAAATTGACCACTCGCACCCGAAAAAGTATCGGGCACTGCGCGGTTATTGGTGCTTTTAAGCAACAGCGAATCTTGTAACTGACGGCCTAACTTAATTTCACCTTTATCGCCCAGTTTTGCTTTGATGTAGAGCTGTCCTAAAGTCGCAAAGTTTTGGTCAAGCTTGCCGTTATTTTCGACTTCTAAAAGCTGAGCGCTCGGTTTGCCAGAGTCAAATAACTTGGTGACTGCATAGAGTGAACCATCTACCCCAAGCCAGTCCCACAAGTAAGGCGACTGATAATTTAACTCAAGCCCTAACGCACTTTGTTCATATTCACTCGACGAAGGTGAAGGGTTAGCAAGCGTGGGGTGGGCAGTGCCTTCATCGTTCCAGTAACGGGTGTTGAGTTTTAATTCTAACTTGCCAAATTCTTGAGGACGCTCTGCATACGCGTTGCTCACACTGCCTAAACCAATACAGCCCCATAGCAAATATTTATTCATTTTAAATTCCTTTTTTAAGCATGAATAAGCCCTTTGCCTAACGCTGGGTTAGGCAAGCTTTTTATGAAATGGATGAATTAAGGAGAGAGTTTTTCGAGCACTTGGCCTTTGGTTTCAATGGCAAACAAGAAGGTCACTAGGCCACCAACGAGCGCCACAACAGCTAGCACACTAAACACATATTGAATGCCATAGCCACCAACAACCAGACCCACCATAACAGGCCCAATTGCAGAGCCAGCACGTAACCAAGCGGTACTAAAACCAATGCCCATCGCACGTAGGCGAGTAGGGTAAAGTTCGGCAGCGTAAAGATATAAAGAGAATGAAATGGTCTGCAAAATGGCATAGCTAATCGTTGCGAAAATTACAACTTCCATCGCCGATTTTGCGCCTAAAACCGAGAGGCTCATGAGTGGAATAATCGCCAAGAAAAACGCTGCACTGTACCAAGGACGGCGGCCGACTTTATCAATCATTAACGCACAGATAATAGAGGCAATCACACCCACACCCGAGGTAATCCAGCCATAACCTAAACTGGTTTGAAGCGACAGGCCAAAGTGTTGTTTGTAGAGAGATGGCAGCCAAGTCACCATGGCATTGTTCACCATATACACGCAAAACCACATGCCCCACAGGGTAAAGGTCCGTTTACGGTAAATGCCACGGAACAGCTCGCGCCAGTTGGTTTTTGCCATGCCTTGCGGGTTAATTTCTTTAACCACGGGTTCAGCCAAAGTTTTACCACTTTTGATGGCACCATCTTCAAAGCTTTTAACGACTTGATCTGCTTCTTTAAAACGGCCTTTTGAGGCAAGCCAACGTGGCGACTCAGGTAAGAAAAACCGTAAAGGAATGACCAGTAAAGATGGAACTAGGCCCACAATAAACATGACTTTCCAGCCGTAAATGGGCATCAGGAAAAATGCTGCCATGCCTGCAAACATAAGACCAAGTGGGAATAAAACTTCATAGAGCAAGAAAAACTTACCGCGTTTTTCTGCACCAATAAACTCGTTAATATAGGCACTTGCAACAGGCACTTCGCCACCTGTTCCAACACCTTGTAAGAAACGGAAAATTAACAGCGACATTCCGCTCCATGCAAACAGACAGGAAATGTCCATTGCCACAAACAGTAAAATGGTAAAAGACAGCACTTTTAAACGACCGACTTTTTCGGCAAGTGAGCCAAAAAAGATCGCACCGACCAGTTGTCCGACATAGCCCGCAGCAATGATCGCACCGACATAGGCAGGCGTCAGGTGCCATTCAGTAATCAGTTGGGGTAAAGCAAAGGCAATCGCAAGAACAGTATAAGCGTCAAAAAAGGTCGCGATACCGATGGTAATTCGCATAAATTGCAACCGACCAGTGACGGGTAGTCGTTCGAGTCTTGCAATAATTTCCGCATTTTTTTGATGATGACTAATTTGTTCTACATCCGCTAGATTTGTCATCTTATATCTCCTTATCACTACATTCCTCGTAGTTTTGTTGTTCTATTTCGCACTACCTGTTCACCACAGTTTGCATGCTTTTTATTATTGTTTTTAAGAGACATGCCCGATGTTTGGCCTCAGGCAGCGTACAGGAAAAAAAGGCTAGCGTACATGCTAGCCCGAATAGAATTTAAGCAACGGCTTGGGTTAAATCGACCTTGCCAATTCCGGCTTGACGCATTGCATCATGAATTTCTTGCTCAGCACCATCTGCCAGTGGAAGTAGTGGAGAACGCACAGTAGCATGGTCCAAAATTCCGCGAGCAACTAAAGCATGTTTAAGCGCGACCGTGCCTTCCATGTGTGAACCACGGTGATAGACATTGCGAGTCACTGGTAATAATTGGTCGTGAATAGCACGAGCTTTAGCGTAATCTTTAGCTTTACCTGCTTTAATCATTTCAATTAATAGTTCAGGGGCAATGTTGCCGTAGCCAACCAAAGCGCCGTCTACATCAAACATGGTGTGAAGCAAATATTCATCGTGGCACGTCAACACTTGTAAGTCTGGGCGTTCACGGCGAATAATCGGAATTTCGACATCCCAGCGGCGCATGTTACGCACACCATTTTTCATGGCAAATACGCCTGGCTGTGCAGAAATATCGAGTAGGGTTTCTAGGTCGTAAGTGGCTTTAGTCGCATCTGGATATTGGAATAAAATAGATGGCAAACCACTTTCTTCATAAATTGCTTTATAGCGGTCTTGTGGCGCGCCTTTTTGATAGCCAAAACGCAACCAGCCATGTGAAGGGTAAATCAAACCTGCCGAAGCACCTGCGCTCACTGCACGTTTTGCTTCTTCTGCTGCAACCGAAGTACCTTCGAGTGTAATCCCTGCGATTACCGGAATTTTGTCATCTACCGATTTAACAAAGCTTTCGATGACCTGCATTTGTTCTTTTTGCGACAAGAATGTTCCTTCACCTGCATGCCCAAGAACAACCAAGCCTTTCACACCATCAATACTGCCTAACCATGAACCTAAACGTTGAATTGCATCATGGTCTACTTGTCCGTCACGGGTAAAAGGAGTCACAGGTGCTGGGGTTAATCCACGTAAATCTAAACTCATAATCGTACTTCCTATACAGTGTAATTAAATATTCTCTGGTTCTTAATCTGACTTAAATCGTGTTGTAGAGAACATGATTGGAGTATAGAAATTGGTGAGCTATGTAGGAATTACCAATTCTTGAATTTCAGTTATACTGAAAATGTATGGCTCAAAAATGCAAGTTTACGATTTAGGAAGAATCGATGAATTATGAATTATGGAAAATATTTTTAGACGCGGTGGAACTCGGTAGCTTAAGCAAAGTCGCGATGCTACATAACACCAATCAACCGCAAATTAGTCGGCAAATGAACGAGCTTGAGGCACAATGCGGTGGCCGTTTGTTTAACCGAACTGGACGCGGCGTTGAGCTAACCGATTTAGGCCAGCATTTACTTCCTAAAATTCGTTCATGGCTGAACGTGACCGACCAACTCAATAATGAAATTTTGCACTCGACCGATACCCCAATTGGTACGGTTCGTATCGCCAGTTTGCCATCTACTGCACATCCGTTGTTATCGACTCTCTATAAAGTGCTTCAAGAGAAATATCCCTTAATTAAACTATCGGTGCGTGAAGGGCAAGGAGTGCATTTAGAAAAATGGCTTGAAGATGGCAGCGTCGATTTAGCCATTCTCTATCGGTTTAACCCAACGCCTAAACAAGGCGATGTTTACCTTACCGAAGCCGATACCTATTTGGTGGGAGCTGAAGGAGATGTGCTCACTCAGGCAAATGAAGTCGAATTTAAAGAAATAGACCAATTACCCCTTGTGACCTTTTGCCGACCAAGTAACTGGCGCAATTTTTTAGATCACATGGCTTATGAAAATGGGGTAGAGCTGAATATTGTGTTTGAAGCCGACTCGATTAGTTTGCAAACCCATTTAGTTTCCGAGTCTCGCATGTATACCATGCTGGGGCCGCAAGCTTTAAAAAAGGCCAGCCAATACACCTCAATTCAAGCGGCAAAAATTATTACCCCTGCACTCAAGCGTTATATTTCTTTGTCTATTTCTAAGCACGGATATTTAACGCCTGCGTGTAAGGCGGTGATGGAAGAAATTAGAAATCTTGCTCATTTGCTTTAATGAGTAACTTTATGACTGGCATTCTCGCATGGTGCGCATCATGGTTTTCACAAAATCACGTGGTACTTCGGGGCTTTGTAAACTTAAATTTCCAAGTTTATGCATCAGTTTAGGGGAATATTGACGTTCTAAACGGTGATAAATGCATGTACAGCTTGCACGGCTATGTCCCGCCGCCATACATTTTAAGTAAAAATCACGGTGAGCATTATTTTTTTGACCTGCAAAGGCTATAGATGCAAATAATAATCCGCCTAGAAAAACTGAATAATTATAAAGTGACATATCCCTACTCGTGATTGTTGTTTTTCATTATCCATATCTTGGCATAACTTTTTCATGTTCAAAATCAGTTGATAACAACTCGCGGCTTCATCATAGTTAGAACAGTTTTCGAGGTCAAATTGATTTGTAGATGAGAACTGATTAATGTTTTAAAAATAGACAATTTTGATTGTTGCCAATTTAAAGACAGTGTTGCGACATAACGCAGTCTATGTTTTTACAAACTTTTTTGCTTTCATAAACCTTTTAACTTTATTCATTTTTTTATTTTAAATCATTTTAATACAACTTAATTGCTTTAAAACTTAACTCTAATAGGATACTTCATATGTCAGACATCCCCGTTAAAAAAGAGACAGAAAGTACATGGGCCATATGTCGAGATCCTGTTTTGCTGACCATGGTGGGTGGGGCAATTGATACCATTGGGTTTATTGCATTGTTTGGCTTTTTTACTGCGCATGTGACGGGAAACTTAGTGTTGGCAGGGGCTGCATGGGTCAAAGGCGGCGCTGGTATTTGGATCAAGCTTGCTGCTATTCCGCTATTTATTTTGACAGTGGTGATTACCAAACTGTTAATTGACCATAGTCAGGTCAAGCATAAAACACTGTCTTATTTATTTTTATTTGAAGCCATTTTTCTATGCGCTTTTATGTTTGCGGGTCTTTATTTCGAACCGTTTAAAAATCCAGATTCAATGACCGTGGCATTGACAGGTGGGCTTGGTTTAATTGCCTTAGCTATTCGTAATACTTCAAGCAAAACACTCATTAAAAATATTAGCCCAAGTACCATGATGACAGGCAACACTACACAGCTCGGTATTGATATTGCCAACTTGCTGAAAAATAATAATGCAGCGAATTGGGCAAGTTTGCTCAAAAGCGCGAGTATTGTAATTGGCTTTGTGATTGGTGCTTTCTTGGGAGCGATTCTCTATGTCTATTTTGACTTTTGGAGTGTAGCGCCGTTTATCTTACCCATTTTGTATTTCTCTTATTTAGCTTCACAGCAAAAGTTCAACCAAGCTTGATGAGAAAAAATAACAAATGAGCCTGAATTAAAATGAGTTCAGGCTTTTTTTCGTAATAAAGGAAAATGGAAGCGGAGCCGAAATTGTTCGTTCACTGCTTTACAGGCATAATGACCAGATGGGGAATACATTCGATAAAGGAATGCAGAATGACAAAGTCTTACCATTATTCAATCATAACAATAATGGCTTTGCTCAGTGGTTGTCAGGTCATTAATTTAAAAGAAAGTAATTTAAGCAATGCTTTAAAAAGTAAGAATGAAAGTATTCTGACCGACGGCACCTTAAGCCACCAAACCCAAAACTTACTGTATTTGGTCAAAAAAGACGAAAAATCTTGTCTGCAAAATTTTGATGATTGTTTAAATAAAATTCAAAGTCTGTCTGAAAATAGCAGCCGTGAAGAACGCTATGCTGCGCTCAGTGAAATTTACTTAGCCAAAGCTTTAGACGTTGGGCGTAGCAGCCAGTGTAATGTCATTAATAAAAATAACAGTTGCGTTGATCAAGAGCTGGCGTTGTTTGATAAAAGCTTACGTTATAGCTATGTCTATTTATTTGACTCTGAAGAGTCACCGTTCGATCGCGTGTTCGACCATCGCCAAAATCAGGTGCGTATTTTTTATAACGTCGCCTTGTCAAAGCTTATGACCACGTATTTTAATCATTTAAATACGCTTCATTTCCCACCGCTGCTTAAAGCGGATGGGCATGAGTACCACGTCAATTTTGACCATGCTGTAGATGTACAAAAAATTGAAGTCGATACTTTTCGCTCAAGCTATAACATGAACTTTTCTGGCTTTAATACTGTTAACCGTAAGGATGGTTTAGGAGCAGAGTTTATTGTTGGGCGTAAAGAAAATGATGTAAATCACGGCTTCATTTTAGACCCCGATGCTTTTTACGCTCACCAAGCCAACCCTAATATACATTTGCCTCGGTTCTTTCCGGTTACTGCCATTGCGTACCCTAAACAAAAGGCCACAGCCGATCAGGTTATTGCTGGGGCAGACTTAGAAATTGCGATGTTCGATCCATACAGGCAAGAACGCGTAAAAGTTGAAGGTGTGGACTATCCGCTCACTGCCAACTATTCGGCGCCTTATGGGCTTTGGCTGTCGAAATATAATTTAGGTGCAGCGGGTTATTGGTCTTTAATTAATAAAGAAAACAATTTAATCATGCCGCATTTATATATGCTGGAACCCTTTAACCCCAATAAGAAAATCATTGTATTTATTCATGGTTTAGCAAGTAGCCCAGAGGCTTGGGTGAGTCTAACTAACGACATTATGGGTGATGCCGAATTAAGACAAAACTATCAAGTCTGGCAGGTGTTTTATTCAACCAACATGCCAATTTTTGAAAGCCGTTTTCAGATTTATTCATTGTTGAATCAGGCTTTTCAAAACATTGCCAAAGACAGTTATGCTGCACACGATGCAGTGTTGGTCGGGCATAGTATGGGCGGCGTGATTAGCCGTTTATTGGTGAGTGATGCTGATGTTTCAGAGCAAGCTATGCAAAAAATGAATGAAGCGCAGCTAAACCGTTTAAAAGAAAATCCGGTCATTCGAGAGCGTTTTCAGTTCAAAGCTTTACCTTATTTTAAACGCGTTGTTTTTGTTTCGGCCCCTCATCATGGTACAGACTACGCTGACCGATGGTTTACCCAAATTGCCCGCCGTATTATTCGTTTACCAGCCGATTTTTTTATTGCAGTCGAAATGCGAGATGAGAAAAATACAAAACTCAGAAAAGGTTTAATTGAAAATGGGGCGAGTAATTTAAGCCGTGCTTCTAGCTTTATGCAGCTTACCCAAGCCATTCAGCCATCGTCTAACGTGGTCTATCACTCGATTATGGGTAATATTCATGGCACGCCAGATAAGTTAAAAAGCAGCGATGGGATTGTGCCGTATCAAAGTTCACATTTGGGTGGGGAACAGTCGGAACTGATTATTAAAGGTGGGCATTCGATTCAAACCACACCGGAAGCCATTTTAGAATTACGCCGTATTTTACGATTGCACTTAAAGCAGTCGCAGCCTTCAAAATAGAATTTTTTGTTTTGAGAAAACCACTGCTGAAATGACTCAACAGTGGTTGAAGTACTTAATTAAGCTGATTTTGTTTGAGCGATTTTTTATGCTCAAAGTAGCTGATTGAAAAAATAACCAAGCCGACCAAATACAACACTACAGACAGAAGTAATAAATCTAAACCTGCCGCGTAGAGCAACCAAAGTGCGTAAATTGAAGCGACGCTGGCAATGGCAATATGCGGTGTGCGTTTGTGACGAATAGATTCTTTAAGATAAAAAGCTGACACCAGAAAATAAGGCAGCAAAATCATGACCGAGGAAATTAATAAAAGCTGGGTGTAGTTTTTATTGAAAAAATACACGGCAATCAAGGCACCTTGCACGACAATAGTGGTTAGCCAAAGTGATGAAATGGGTACATTATTTTGATTATTCTTTAAAAATAATTTCGGGAATGCACTGTTTTTTGCAGCCAAATATGGAATTTCAGTGGCGAACAAAGTCCAGCTTAAATAAGACGAAGAAACTGAAATAATCAGCCCGATGGTAATAACAATCGTGCCCGGTAAACCGATCAGTTGCTGCAAAATGGTGGCCATTGATGGGTTGTGCATGCCAGCAAGCGCTTCACGACTTACTACGCCATAGGCCAATACCGTCACCATCACGTAAAAACTTAACGCCAGCAAAACACCTAAAATAGTTGCTTTACCAATATCATGACGTTTTTTCGCACGCGATGATAAAACCACAGCACCTTCAATACCAGTAAATACCCAAAGGGTAATCAGCATCAGGTCTTTCACTTGCTGCCAAAGTGGAACTTTTAAAGAGAAGTCATTTAAGTTGAGTTTGAACAAATCAAACTTAAAGGCAATAAATGTGAAAAAGATAAAGACTACCATTGGAATAATTTTGGCAATGGTTGCCAGTAAATTCACAATCGCAGCTTCTTTAATGCCTCGGCTCACTAACCAGTGTACCAGCCATACAAAAATGCTTGAGCCAATGAGAGAGTAGAGCGTATTACCTTCACCAAAAATAATATGGTCTTTGCTATCGGTAAACATGCCGACGCCGGAAAAGGCAATCACCACATAACCGACAATACCAATGGTGGTACACAACCAATAACCCCACGCCGAGCAAAAACCAATCAGGTCTCCAAAGCCTTCACGTGCATAGTTATAAATACCACCGTCTAAATCTGGTCGCTGACGCGTTAAATGCAATAGCGTGAGGGCCAAGAAAATAATGCCGACCCCAGTAATGAGCCATGCAATAAGAAGGGCAGAGCCGTTAGCGACTTGAGCCATATTTTGGGGGAGGCTAAATACACCTGACCCCACCATAGAACTAAAGACCAGCGCTGTAAGAGACAATAGTCCAATTTTGGCAGCAGACATGGTATTTATTCTTTAAAAAATTGAGAAAGTTCAGCAATGTGTTCTGGACCAATACCACAGCAACCGCCGACTAGACTTGCACCTGCTTGCTGCCATTGCTTAGCAAACCCAAGATAAGCAGGAGCGTCTAGGTCTTTACGAATTTCATCCAGACCATCGTTGGCAGTAGCGCTTTCATCTTGCGGTGGGAACGCATTGGCATAGGCACCAATCTGAACAGACTCTGGAATCAGTCCTTTAATTTCATTAATGGCTTGTAAGATTACTTCAGGCTGACAGCAGTTAAACAACACTGCTTTGGCGTTTGATTGTTTGATGAAATCAGCCACTTGTTGCATATTTTCGCCTGAACGAAGTAATGCTTGTTCTTGTTTAACTTCATCTTGCAGCGTAAATGACACCCAATAGTCTTTACCATCTTGTGGTAATAACGCATGGACTGTTTCAACTTCTTTTAAGCATGATTGGGTTTCTGCTAACCAAAAATCTACTTCTGGTGCCAATGTGTTAATGATGGGCTCGGCAAGGCTTTTAGCTTGTTCAGGTTGAAACAAGTCGGCACGGTAAGAACCAAATAAAGGTGGTAAGCAGCCTGCGATTTTGACATTTTTGCCGCTTTCTTTAACTGCATTTTTTGCTTGTTCGATGGCAACTTTAATTAAACGTACACCGTCAGTTTCAAAGCGTTCTTGCCCAATATGAAATGGCACAACAGCATAGTTATTGGTGGTAATGACTTCTGAACCAGCGTTAATAAAATCGAGATGTACTTCTTTTACTGTTTCAGGAGCTTCAATGAGTGCGAGAGCAGACCACTCTGGTTGACGAAACGGAGCGCCACGACGGGCCAATTCACGGCCTAAACCGCCATCTAAAATTTTCATAAATTACAACATAAAGGGAGAAAAAATATTTGATTAATCTAGCGTGTAGATGTATCGAGTTCAATCGCGAATATGCTCGATATATTTCTAAATAAATTAGATTGTTATGAATATTTTTTCTTAAAAGGATTTCTGTAGATGATGTTCAGTTTTACTGATGAACTTCATGTGAAAATGATTACGTATTTATTTGAAAATCTAGACTAAAAAATAATCTTATAATGCGCCATATTGTTGCCAACTTTCGCCAGTGTGCTGCGTTTTATAATACGCATTAAGCTGTTCAAGCTGCATAAAGTGTATGCCTGACCAAATTAATAAACTGATGAATATTAAAACTTTAGATAAGCGACGAACTTTTTCTAGGCGAGCAAAAGCTAACAGTACAAAAAATAGGGCAGGTAAAAATATAAAGAACTGAACTGGGGAGAAAAATAAATGAGCAGTGCTGAAATATAACGCCACTGCACTCATCAGCACATTTAAAACAGAACATAGTTTTTGATATTTGCCGAGCTTGAAAGAGTAGGCAGTAATGACAAATAGCAGGGCTGAGCTAACATAAATGGCTGTACCACCAATCATCCACATATAAAATCCGCTTAACAAAAGATAAGCCAGTAGCAAAATAAGTACGAGCTTAAAGCATAATGACAAGAGGCGAGATGATGAGTTTAAAGGCGTCATAGCGAATCTAAATATCTCAACTAAGGTCTTAAAAAAACAAAAGGACGAATCGAAATTCATCCTTTTGGAGTTTTAGTTATACATCGTCAAACTTAGTTTGCTTTTGCAACTGGGGCAGCAGCAGTATCATCGTTTGCAGCTTTGAACGGAGATGTATAGTTCAAGCCAAGTGTAGAACTTGTGTACTGACGAACTTTGTCAAGTAACACAGGATCTTTGCTTAAGTCTTGTTTATAAGAAACCACAATTTCATGAAGCTTCTGGTTCCACTTACCTTCAGTTTGCTGAGGGAAAGCTTTTTCAAGCAAGTTAAGCATGATGTATGGAGAAGTCGAAGCACCCGGAGATGCACCTAACAATGCAGTTACAGCACCATCTTTAGACGCAAAGATTTCTGTACCGAATTGAAGCGTTGCTGGTTTACCTGGTTCTTTCTTGATGATCTGAACACGTTGACCACCTTGGCTTAAACGCCAGTCTTCAGCTTTCGCATCTGGGTAGTATTTACGAAGTTCATTTAGACGATCTTGGTCTGACATCATTACTTGGCTCACCAAGTATTTAACAAGATCAAGGTTTTCTAAACCAACAGTCGTCATTGGTAAAACGTTGCTTTTGTTTGTTGATGCAAGTAAGTCAAGCTGAGAACCATTTTTCAGGAACTTGTTTGAATAGGTTGCAAATGGTCCAAACAATACATATTTTTTACCGTCAATATAACGCGTATCAATATGTGGTACAGACATTGGAGGCGCACCTAATTCAGCACGGCCATATACTTTCGCTGTGTGTTCAGCAGTAATTTTTGGGTTGTCTGTAATTAAGAACTCACCACCAACAGGGAAACCAGCATATTGTTTCGCCTCTGGTAAACCAGTAAGTTGCAATAATTTAACCGCTGCACCACCTGCACCAATAAATACAAAACGTGTTTTAACGTGATCTACTTTACCAGTTTTCAAATTTTTGAAAGACACAGTCCAAGTCTTGTCATCATTTTGGCTGATGCCAGTCACTTCGGTTGAAGTCTGTAATTTGAAGTTCGGGTTTTGGTCTAAACGATTTACTAACTGTTTAGTGATAGAACCATAGTTTACGTCAGAGCCAACATCCATACGGGTTGCTGCAACTTTTTGACTAGGGTCACGGTCATTCATTACTAAAGGTGCCCATTGTTTAATTACAGCTGGGTCTTCAGTAAATTTCATGCCTTTAAACAACGGGCTTTGAATCATGGCAGCATAACGTTTTTCTAAAAATTTAACGTTATCGCCCCAAACGAAAGCAATGTGCGGAACTGGGTTAATGAATGATTTCGGTTCAGCTAAAACACCTTGTTTTACCTGATATGACCAAAACTGTTTAGCAACTTCAAATTGAGAAGCAACTTTTTCAGCTTTGACAATTTCCATCTTACCGTTTTTCTCTTCGGTATAGTTCATTTCCATAAAGCCTGAGTGGCCTGTTCCGGCATTGTTAAAGCCGTTTGAACTTTCTTGAGCAACTTGGTCAAGACGTTCATACATACGAATTTGCCAGTTTGGTTCAAGCTCAGTGAAATAAGTACCGAGAGTGGCACTCATGATGCCGCCGCCAACAAGAACAGCATCAACAACTGGCTCATCTTTTGCAGTTTCTACTTGTTTTGACGCAGTTGGTCTAAACAAGAAAACAATTCCTGCAATTAAAATAAGAATGATTAATACCAGAAGGTATTTCAAAAACTTTTTCATGTAAGGGGGACCTTAAAATAAGTTATTTGAGTCACTTAAGGTGTGAGGAAACCTAGACAGCGTATCCAGACAAAATGGATATAAATGCGAAAGTAAATTCTCAAAAACAGAGAACTTCTAAAAAAATAAAAATTACTTGGGATTATCGCAAACACTCTATATTTTAGACTAATTTTGCATTGACAAGACAATTTTTATAATAAATGGGGTTCATCAAAATCATAAATATGATTTATATTTAATCAAATTAAGCTTTAATAAGATTATTTTAAATATTTGTTTGATTTTAAGTTGTTGAAAAATAATTAATAATTTATAAATGGTTAAAGTTAACTCATTTGAAGAATATTTGCCTATAAAAATAGATTAATTTTTATTTCATGGCCTATTTATGTAAATAAACTCCTCGCAAAAGCTTATTTTCTGTCATACATCGTTCTTATTAATATTGGTTCTATAAGTATTAAATTAAGGGTATATCTCTGCATAAGAAATATACCCTTTGATGTTTTATGACGCTACATAGAATGGTGCAGTTGAACGTGGTAATGCTTCACGTCCACGAATTTGATCTGCAATTTTTTCGGCAATCATAATAGTGGTTGCATTTAAATTACCGGTAATAATGAGCGGCATGATTGAGGCATCGACTACACGCAAACCATTCATACCATGGACGCGGCCTTGACCATCTACGACAGCCATTTCGTCTTCGCCCATTTTACAACTACAAGACGGGTGGTAAGCTGTTTCTGCATGGTTACGAACAAAGTCATCAAGCTCTGCATCGGTTTGCAAATGTTTGCCTGGACTAATTTCTTCACCGCGATATGGGTCAAGCGCAGGTTGCTGCATGATTTCACGCGTAATACGAATTGCATCACGGAATTCACGCCAGTCTTGTTCAGTCGACATATAGTTAAACAAGATACTTGGATGCTCAAACGGATCTTTAGATTTGAGTCTAATACGACCACGTGAAGGCGAACGCATTGAACCTACATGAGCTTGGAAACCATGTTCTTTCACGGCATTACTACCATTGTAGTTAATAGCAACTGGCAAGAAATGGTACTGAATGTTTGGCCATTTGAACTCATCCGAACTACGGATAAATCCGCCTGCTTCAAACTGGTTGCTTGCGCCAATACCCGTACCGTTAAATAGCCACTCGGCACCAATCGCAGGTTGGTTATACCATTTTAAGGCTGGGTATAAAGAAACGGGTTGCTTACATTTATATTGTAAGTACATTTCTAAATGGTCTTGCAGGTTTTCACCAACACCCGGTAAATCATGAACCACATCAATGTCCATTGATTTTAAGAAGGTACTTTCACCTACACCTGAGCGTTGTAAAATTTGTGGTGAAGCAATTGCGCCAGCACACAGTAACACTTCGCGTTTTACCAAGGCACGTTGCAAGTTGTTTTGATCAGCACCAATAATATATTCAACACCGACCGCTTGTTTTTGGTTAAACAAGATTTTGTTAGTCGTCGCATGAGTCAGAATGGTTAGGTTTGGACGACCTTTTGCCATATCTAAATAGCCACGTGCAGTGCTTGAGCGGCGACCTTTAGGCGTAACTGTGCGGTCCATTGGACCAAAGCCTTCTTGCTGGTAACCATTTAAGTCATCGGTACGCGGGTAACCTGCTTGTACGCCAGCTTCAACCATGGCATGGAACAACACATTGTTGCCATTTTTAGGGGTGGCAACAGATACAGGACCATTGCCGCCATGGTAGTCATTTTCACCAATGTCACGGGTTTCGGCTTTTTTGTAGTATGGCAAACAGTCGGCATAAGACCAGTTTTCAAGGCCTTTATGAGTTGCCCATTGCTCTAAATCCATTGCGTTACCGCGGATATAGCACATGCCATTAATTAAAGATGAACCGCCTAAACCTTTACCACGACCACATTCCATACGGCGGTTATTCATGTGTGGTTCAGGGTCGGTTAAATAAGCCCAGTTATAGCGACGACCTTGCAGAGGGTAGGCCAAAGCTGCCGGCATTTGTGTACGGAAATCCAAGCGATAATCTGGTCCACCCGCTTCTAATAATAAAACGGTGGTATCTTTGTCTTCAGTCAAACGCGCAGCGAGTACATTTCCGGCAGATCCTGCGCCAATAATAATGTAATCATATTCTTTAATATTCATAACTATCCTTTTTTTACTAACAGTTTGCCTGAGCAATCTATAAAGACTGCTCGGCATATGTGATTTAGGTTGAAGTGTTTAAAGCGATTGAGGCATTAAAAAATGCTTTGATAATCGCCAAGTTCAACTTGAATAGATTTGATACGGGTATAGTGCCCAAGTGTGGTTAGACCATTTTCGCGGCCCACGCCAGATTGTTTGTAGCCACCAACTGGCATTTCGGCAGGCGATTCGCCCCACGTGTTAATCCAGCAAATACCAGCTTCAATTTGGTGAATAATGCGATGAGCGCGGCTAATGTCTTGAGTAACAACGCCAGCAGCTAAACCAAAGGTAGTGTCGTTAGCACGACGGATGACTTCTTCTTCGGTTTCATAGCTTAAAATGCTCATGACAGGTCCAAAAATTTCTTCTTGAACAATCGCCATTTGGTCAGTGCAGTCGCTAAATACTGTCGGTAATACATAAGCACCTTTCGCAAGATCACCCTCTGTTGCGCGGCCACCGCCAATTAACACTTTAGCGCCTTGTTGTTTGCCCGACTCAATGAAAGACAACACTTTTTCCATATGAGGGAAGCTCGTGAGTGGACCAAAGTTTGTCTCTTCAGCCATTGGGTCGCCAATGCGAATACGTTTTACACGCTCTACAACGGCTTTTTCAAAGTCGGCTAAACGTGATTTTGGAACAAATACACGTGTACCGTTGGTACATACTTGACCTGAGCTAAAGAAGTTCGCCATGACTGCAATGTCTGCGGCACGGTTAAGGTCAGCATCTTCACAAATAATCAGTGGAGATTTACCACCAAGTTCCATGGTCACTTCTTTAAGCGTAGAGCCAGCAGCGCTTGCCATGACTTTTTTGCCAGTTTCCACACCACCAGTGAATGAGATTTTTTCAATCACAGGATGTTCAGTGAGCCATTGACCGATTTCACGACCAGCACCTTGTACCACGTTAAATACGCCGTCTGGTAAGCCAGCTTCTGTATAGATTTCTGCAAGTTTAAATGCAGTGAGTGGAGTGGTTTCGCTTGGCTTGAAAATCATGGCATTACCCGCAGCAAGGGCAGGGGCAGATTTCCATAAAGCGATTTGAATTGGATAGTTCCAGGCACCAATACCTGCAACCACGCCTAAAGGTTCACGGCGTGTATAAAAGAAACTTGATTCGCGAAGTGGAACTTGGTCACCCTGAATGGCTGTTGCAAGTCCTGCATAGTATTCGAGTACATCTGCACCAGTCACAATGTCGACTGTAGATGTTTCGCTAAGAGCTTTACCTGTGTCGAGTGTTTCAAGACGGGCAAGCTCATCATTTCGTTCACGAAGAATGTCGACAGCACGACGCAAAATACGTGAACGCTCCATGGCAGTCATGGCAGCCCAGATTTTTTGTCCTTGTTGGGCACTTTGTACAGCAGCTTCAATATCTTGTTCAGATGCTTGCTGAAGAGTCGCGATTGTCTCGCCGTTGGCAGGGTTAATACTATTAAATGTTTTACCACTGGTTGCTTTAACATAGCGTCCATGGATATACAGTTGATGAACTTGTACATCACTCATTTTGTCTCTCCTGCAAAGGCTTGTTCGCAAATTGCAATTGCGTTTGTACATAATCGTAAGCAATGGAACGGGCAAGATTGCTGTCAAATTCGTTATGACGGCTCAAACTGCCTCGTAGCCATAATCCATCAATCAATGCTGCCAGACCTCGAGCGGCAACACTGGCCTGTGGTTCATCCATTAACTTGAGAAAGTAAAACTTCAAGTTGGAGTACAGGCGTTGATCATTAATCTTTTGCAAGCGGCTTAAGTCTGGTACGTGCATACTCGCTGACCAAAAGTCTAACCAGACCCGCATTGCTTTTTCATTGACCTGACTAATGTCAAAGTTAGAGTCGATAATGGCCTTAATCTGGCTCTCTGGATGCGTATCTGCTTCTGCTCTGTACTGTTCGGTTTTATGACGCAGAACATTCAGCATTTCTTGCATACAGGTATTTATCAACCCTTGTTTGTCGCCAAAATAATGGCTGACAATGCCGGTCGACAACTCGGCTTTTTTTGCAATTTGTGCAATGGTGGTATTGGATAACCCCACTTCATAAATTACGTCGAGTGCGGCATTCATAATCTCTTCACGTCGCACGTGCTCTGGTTTTACTCTGCGTTTTGTCATGTTTTTCCACATCAGCACTTTTAGCGGTGCTTTAAATTCAGCATGTTAACTTGCAGAGCATCATAGCACTTTTTTTATCATACTTGTTATTGATTGAACGTTCAATCAATAACAAGTATGATATGTAAAAATCAATGAATTTTTGAATATTGCCTCTAGGAATAAAGAGGTAAAATCAAAGGTTCTTACGGATAGGATGATGCGCATAAGTACAGTACTTATCACGTTATTTTGAGAAAATACACCGATTGCAAGGAGCAATAAGATGGTGTTGAAAAGTGATAGATATTCTTCAGACCATATTCGGTTAAATCGTTTTGTATTTTGGAGTTCAGCCATCAGTATTGGCATTTTTGGCCTACTTTTTGTGCTGTTTCCAGAAAAAAGTCAGTTTTGGTTGACCTACATACAAGAGCAAGTAAATCACTTTTTCGGGTGGTATTACATGCTGGTTATTGTGCTTTGTCTCGGCTTTGTGGCATGGCTCGCTTTTTCAAAAGTAGGGCAGATTCCATTAGGAAAAGACGACGACAAACCTGAGTTTAGTTATTTGGCTTGGACTTCCATGCTTTTCTCGGCAGGTATTGGTATTGCCTTACTTTACTATGGCGTTGCTGAACCCGTTGACCATTTTTTAAGACCACCGGAAGGTGAGGCGGGAACCATTCAGGCTGCCCGTAATGCCATGACCTATAGCTTTTTGCATTGGGGCATTCATGGCTGGGTACTCTATGCATTGCTCGGGGTCACTTTAGGTTACTTCGCTTTCAGACAAAACTTGCCATTAGCACTGCGTTCGGCGCTTTACCCAATTTTTGGAGAGCGTGTTCATGGCTTGGTGGGTGATTTTGTTGATGGCTTTGGAATTTTAGCTACAGTTATTTCCTTGGTCACCAACTTGGGAATTGGGGCTTTGGTGCTTGTGTCAGGCATTTGCTATTTGCTTCCGCAAATTCCTAATAACTCTGTGACCTTAATTACTGTTGTTCTTATTATGATGTTTGTTGCCACGATCACGACCGTGGTGGGCATTGAAAAAGGCTTGGCATGGTTGTCGCGTATTAATTTACGTCTGCTGTATGCATTACTTTTATTTGTATTTTTAACGGGCCCTACAAATCATTTATTAAATGGCCTTGTGCAAAATATGGGTGATTATCTAAGCAATTTTATTGGTAAAAGCTTTGATATGTATTTATATAACCCAAAAGCAAGTGGCTGGTTGGGTTCGTGGACTGTGTTTTATTGGGCATGGTGGATTGCTTGGGCGCCTTTTGTCGGCATGTTTATTGCCCGTATTTCAAAAGGACGTACGATTCGCGAAGTTGTATTGGGTGTATGCCTGATTCCACTGGGCTTTACCCTAGCTTGGATTTCGGTTTTTGGAAATACGGCCATTTACTTTATCTTGAACCAAAAACAGAAAGTTTTGGGCGATATGGTTTTAACTGATCCGGCATTATCTTTATTTAAGTTACTCGAATATCTGCCGTTTAATCCTTATGTTGCAGGTATTGTTGTTGTAATTTGTTTCGTTTTATTTTTGACACCAGTTGGCTCTGGTACACTTATGATCGCTAATTTGTCCTCAAAAGGGGGCACCAATGATAGTGATTCACCGATCTGGTTACGCGTTTTTTGGTCTGTGGTAATTACCATTGTAAGTATTGGCTTGCTATTAGCCGGTAGTTTCAACTCCATGCAAAGTGCTGTGGTGTTATGTGGTTTACCATTTTCAGTCATTATTTTGCTTTATATGTTTGGTTTAGCCAAAGCCTTAAAACAAGATGATTTTGACCCTCAATTAGTGAAAAAACAGTTAGCTGTTTCAAAAGACATTTCGGTTCCGTCGAATTGTGACCAGAATAAAGTGACTGAGGTTTTATAACCTCAACCGATCACATCTATATATTATTTTTTGCGTTTAAAGTCGTCTTTTCATTATTTTAAATAATAGTGAAAAGACGAAATTAAATATTTTGTTTTTATTTTTATTCCTTGAGGATTGTATGGCAACAGATAATCCAAGAGCAGTTGATGATTTAACATTATCTAAATCTAAAAAAGACCCGCTCAATCGTGTGGTTTTTTATTTTTCAGCTGTACTTATTTTAATTTTTTCTCTCGTCACGTTTTTGTTTAATGATTTTGCAAACCGAGTCATGAACACCGTACTTCAGTGGGTAACCTCAACCTTTGGTTGGTATTATCTGCTTGCCGCAACGCTATATATGGTTTTCGTGATTTTTATTGCCTGTTCAAGATACGGCAATATTAAGCTAGGACCTAAGCATTCAAAGCCTGAGTTTAGTGTACTCAGCTGGTCTGCGATGCTGTTTTCGGCGGGTATTGGTATCGATCTGATGTTCTTCTCGGTCGCTGAGCCTTTATCTCATTATATGCAACCTCCAGTCGGAGCAGGTCAGACCTATGAAGCAGCACGCCAAAGTATGGTCTGGACATTGTTCCACTATGGCTTAACCGGCTGGTGTATGTATGCCTTAATTGGTATGTCATTGGGATACTTTAGTTATCGTTATAACTTACCGCTTACCATTCGTTCTGCACTTTACCCAATTTTCGGAAACAGAATTAATGGGGCAATTGGGCATAGCGTTGATACAGCTGCCGTTATCGGAACAATTTTTGGTATTGCGACGACCTGCGGGATTGGAGTAGTACAGCTAAATTATGGCCTGCATGTATTATTGGGATTACCAGAAAACATCTGGATGCAATTTATCCTGATTGCTGTCGCGGTCGGTATTAGTGTTATTTCGGTGACATCAGGGGTCAATAAAGGCCTGCGGATTTTATCTGAAATCAATATTTATGTTTCGGTCGGGTTATTGCTGTTTATTTTATTCTTGGGAAATACCGAGTTTTTACTCAATGCCCTAGTCCAAAATATTGGTGATTATTTAACCCGTTTCCCGACTTTAGCATTACAAAGTTTTGCTTTTGAACAGCCTAAAGAGTGGATGAGTAGTTGGACTTTCTTCTTCTGGGCATGGTGGATTGCTTGGTCTCCATTTGTTGGACTTTTCCTAGCACGCATCTCAAGAGGACGTACCATTCGTGAGTTTGTGTGCGGTACTTTAATTATTCCGCTTCTATTTACACTTACATGGTTATCCATTTTTGGTAATAGTGCATTGCACAGCGTTATTTTTGAAGGTAACCAAACCTTAGCAGCGACTGTGTTAGCAAATCCGGCACATGGTTTTTATGACCTGTTAGCGCAATATCCGGGCTTTACCTTTATTGCTTCAATTGCCACCGTGACAGGGCTTTTGTTCTACGTGACTTCTGCCGATTCGGGAGCGCTGGTTTTAGGTAACTTCACGACTAAACTTACTAACATTGATAATGATGCTCCTCGTTGGTTAAGTGTGTTTTGGGCAGTAGCAATTGGTTTGCTGACATTAGCAATGCTGATGACCAACGGCATTACCGCTTTGCAAAACGCGACCATCATTATGGGATTACCTTTTAGCTTTGTGATGTTCCTTGTGATGGCAGGACTATATAAGTCGCTGAGGCTTGAAGATTACCGGCAAGCCAGCCGAAGTATGAATGCAGCTCCAGTAGTCGGTAATGTCGATATTCTGAATTGGAAACAGCGTTTAACTCGAGTGATGCATCATCCGGGAACTACTGAAACCCAACGCATGTTAGATGCAGTTTGTCTACCGGCCGTTCAAGCCGTTGCGGGTGAACTTATTAAGCAGGGCATGAATGTAGATGTGCAGCAAACGCCTCTTGAAGATGAAGAAGCGCTTTACCATCTGGACTTCACTATTCATTTGGAAGAAGAACAAAACTTCGTTTATCAGATCTGGCCTGTACGCTATAGCGCGCCTAACTTTAGCCAGCGAGTGAAACGGGGTAAACAGTTCTATTACCGGCTAGAAACCTATCTTTATGATGGCTCTCAAGATAACGATCTGGTGGGGTACAGTAAAGAACAGGTCATTAATGACATTTTAGATAAATATGAAAGACATATGACGTTCTTACATATTAATCGTATTAGCCCGGGGAATCGTCCGTTGTTCCCAGATCCACAAGCTTAAGAGGACAATGCATGGCTTCTCCTTATCTACATTCTTTTGCTTTATTTTTCTCTTTGCTCAATCCATTTTTAATGAGCATTTATATGATTGGCCTGATCCGCCATTCAGAAACAAAGGTGTTTAATAAAGCACTGATTCAGGGAAGCTTGATTGCTTTTGTCGTGTTCATGCTATTTGCATGGGGCGGCGAAGCAATTTTTAGTAAATATCTGAATGTACGTTTTGAAGCCTTCCAGATTTTTGGAGGCCTTATCTTTTTGGTCATTGGCTATCGCTACGTTTTTCAGGGTGCAGATACTATTGGTGAAATGCGTGGTGCACCAGAACATCTAGCTGGCACCATTGCCATGCCGTTCATGATTGGTCCGGGCACCATTAGTGCTGCTGTGGTAACAGGAATGGAAATGTCAATTGGTGAAGCAGCTCTAGTGATTGCCTTTACCTTGTTTTTAACCTGTAGTATTTTGATTTTGATGAAATTTTCACATGATCATTTACGTTATCGACATGCCAAACATATCGATCGTTATTTTGATATTGTGGGACGTTTATCTGCTTTGTTAATCGGAACGATTGCCATTGATATGATTATTAATGGTGTAACAGGTGTGATTACTAAAATATAGCGAGTGACCCGTAAGATCCTGCTATGCCATTAAGCATGGAATAAAATGGCATAGCATCTTTTAAAAAAATTCTAAGATAAATAAGACAGCTTAAAAAATAACTTTAAAAATAATGCCTTAAAAAACTAAATTTTAAAAAACAATCAAAGATATTAAAAAATACAATGCTATGTTGTGGATTTAAACATGTTTTTTTTGTGAATTATCAACCATAATGTTGACTGAGCTTGTTTTAAGACACAGAGTTGAGCTATGCCTACATTAGATGAAATAACCACAGCAACTGATGATCAGTCTGAATTGACGATGTCAGTTTTGATGACGCCTGATATGGCAAATTTTTCAGGTAATGTTCATGGTGGTACGATTCTAAAACTACTAGACCAAGTCGCTTACGCTTGCGCAAGTCGTTATTCGGGTGGCTACGTGGTGACTTTATCTGTAGATAAGGTGAATTTTAAAGAACCTATTTATGTAGGTGAGCTGGTAACCTTCTTGGCAAGTGTTAACCATGTAGGCCGTACTTCAATGGAAGTGGGAATACGGGTTGAAGCTCAAAATATCCAGAAGCGTACAGTGCGCCATACCAATAGCTGTTATTTCACCATGGTTGCTGTTGATGAACAGGGCAAGCCATGTGAAGTACCTCATTTGAAACTTGATACAGAGTGGAAGCGTTGCCGCTTTGAAGCAGCCGAGCACCGCAAAGTTTTACGTCTACAAGAAAATCACAACCCATCTTGTAGCATGTATAAAAAATCTTCTTAAAAAAAAGGATCGAACCGCAGCATGGTTCGATCCTTTCCTTCTTTACCAAAATTCAGCATCCATTTTTCATTTCAGTAAAATTATCTCTGAGCTTGGAGGAGAGTGCTGAGAGAATTAACGAGTTGCTGGTGCTGGTGCAGCTTCAGAAGCAGAACCTACAGCATCAGTTGCAGCATTAGCAGTGTTTGCTTGTTCTTGAGTTGAAACAACTACTTTCTCTTCACCAGCAGTGCTATGCGCTTGTTCATGTTTAGAAGCAGCGAAAGTTGATACTGCAGTTAAAGCTAAAGTTGTTGCAAGTAGAGTCTTAACTAATTTCATGTTATGGCATCCTTAAATTCATTAAAAAAATAAATCAAACCTAATCATTTAAACCTACATGGAATATGTATGGCTGAATAACTAAGCTAGGACACATGCTAAGCCGAGGTTGGGATTACATCAATTAACTTAACAATCTATTACGCCTATCTTAACAATATGAAATATACGGGCCATTTATGTGCGGAATCTGTAAAATTAACTGGCTTAAATACACCTTAAAATGTGAAAGAATATTTCTTGTTGAGTAAAAAAAAACCAATTTTGTTACGGAAACCTAACACTTTGGCATGAATTGTGAATGCACATAAATAGAATATTCCGTTTGAATTATAGTTGTCTAAAGTTAATTTAGATTTTGAATGAGATGTATGTCACATATTAAGTGTTTTGGCCTGATAATTGAAAAGTATATCTTCAAAGTGAAAAATCATTTTCATGGGATTTAAACAGTGATATACCTTTCTTAGTTTTTAAACTTTGTTGATTTGAGCCACTTGTGAAATTTATTGCCCAAAAAACTGTTCCTACCCATATTATTTCCGGTTTTTTAGGGGCAGGCAAAACCACATTATTACAGCATTTATTGAGTCAGAAGCCTAAAGATGAGGTTTGGGCTGTATTAATGAATGAGTTTGGGCAAATTGGAGTAGACCAACAACTCTTACCTCAAGATGAAGGATATGCAGTCAAAGAACTATTAGGTGGTTGCTTGTGTTGTAGTAGTCAATTGCCTATGCATATTGCTTTAGCCCGTCTATTGAGTGAACAAAAGCCAGATAGACTCTTTATTGAGCCGACCGGACTTGGGCATCCTTCACAGTTATTTGACCAACTGACTGAACTGCATTGGCAAAGTAGTTTAGCCATGCGTGCTTTAGTTACTGTTGTTGATGGTAGCCGTTTGCACGATACAAACTGGGTTAAACAAAATCTTTATGAAGATCAGTTAAAAGCTGCCCAGATTGTGGTGGTGTCACATACTGATGTCATGACTTTTGAAGATGATCAGGCGCTTGAGTTATTAAAAGAAGAATATCAGCCTTATCATCAAGAATGGATTAAGACTGAACATGGTCAGTTAGCGTTAAATAAAGTTGATATAGCTGCTCGTTTAACTGAGCGCTCTATTCAACCTTTACTTAAACTTCAAAAACAAATGACTGAAACCGAGGTTAAGAAGGAAATTCAGCAATTACCTTATCATTATGTCGAGTCGGCACAAGGCTATATTGTGGCAGGTTGGAAATTGCCTAAACGCTGGAAATTCGATTTTTATGCTTTGCTAGATTTATTATGCGCGCAGCAGGATTGGCTAAGAATCAAGGGAATTTTTAACACAGATCAAGGTTGGAAAGTTTTTAACTTTAATCCTGATCAGTTTAATTATAAGTCTGGTGAAGAGGGAATTGATAACCGCATTGAAATCATTAGCGAACATCATCACGATTGGTTGGCTTTTGAAACGGCATTACTTGCTTGTCAGCTTAAAGAATAGAGAACATTAAACCAAAGACGATTTAATGTTCTTATAATGGATTTAAGGTTTTGTATCTAACACTGCTTTGGCTTGAGCATGGTCAATATCTTTTTCCCAGTGCGCAATCACTACGGCCGCGACACAGTTACCAATTAAGTTGGTGCAGGCGCGAATAATGCCAATGAACCAATCGACAGATAGTAGAAGTACTAGACCAATCGCAGGCAGGCTTGGAATAACGGAAAGGGTGGCCGCAAGAATAACTAGAGCTGAGCCAGGAATACCGTGTGCACCTTTAGATGTGATGAGTGACACCAACAAAATAGCCAATAGATCGTGGGTGGATAAATCGATATTGCAGGCTTGCGCAATAAAAATTACCCCTAAAGTTAAGTAAATTGAAAACCCATCGAGGTTAAAAGAGTAACCCGTTGGAATGACCAGACCGACGGTTGAATCCTTAATTCCCAGATTTCTGAGTTTTTTCATAATTTGGGGTAAAACAGAGTCAGAAGATGCTGTACCCAAAACAATCGCTAACTCATCTTTAAAATAAGCCACAAATTTGAAGATGTTGAGACCGGTAAGTTTTAAAATTGAACCTAAAACAATAACGACGAATAAAATACAGGTCGCATAAAACAGTAAAACCAAATAGCCCAATTGTACGAGCGAATCTAAACCAAATTTGGCGGTGGTATAGGCCACTGATCCGAACACACCGATAGGCGCTAAACGAATAATCAGACCCATAATTTTAAAGAAGACTTCGGAAAAAGCTTCAAGGGCCTGACGGACTAACTCTGCTAAATGTTTAGGAATTAAAAGTAGCGCTACACCAAATAAAATAGCGATGAGTAAAACTTGTAAAATATCGCCGTTTGCAAAAGCGGCAGTGAATGTTTTCGGGATAATATTGAGCAGAAATTCTGTACCAGTGTGCATTTCATGTGCACGTTCGGTATAGGTGCTTAAATCTTTTGCATCTAAATGACCGATATCGATATTCATACCGACGCCCGGTTTAAATACATAAGCCACGATAATGCCTAAAACTAAAGCAATACTGGTGACTACTTCAAAATAGAGAATGGTTTTTGCACCGACTTTGCCCATTTTTTTGATGTCATTTGCACCATAAATACCAAGCACAACCACACAAAACACAATTGGGGCAATCAGCATCTTAATTAAAGAAATAAAACCATCACCCAATGGTTTTAAAGATAGGGAGAAATCATGAAAACCAGCCCCAACTGCAACTCCTAGCAAGAGAGCACAAAGAACCTGTAAAAATAAACTACGTTTAAGCTTTTGCCACATAAGTCATCAATTTTAGCAAGAGGAGAATATTTCTCTTTCAAGCAAAAAGCCGGCCAACTCTAAAGCAAGCAGAGCGTTTTGGAAGAATATGCAAATTTCCAATTACTATGCTTTGCATTGTTCAGTTTTTTTATAATTTTTACCTAAAATCGAGTATCCTTAGCGCCAAATTTTGGAACATATTAATCATGGCGCTTAAAGCAACAATTTATAAGGCAGACTTGAATATTGCCAATATGGATGACCATATTTATGGTGATTATCAACTGACGCTTGCCTTGCATCCTTCGGAAACTTTAGAACGTTTAATGGTTCGTTTGATGGCTTTTGCCCGTTTCGCAAGTGATGAGCTTGAGTTTACTAAAGACCTTTTTGAAACTGACGAGCCAGCGTTATGGCAAAAAGATTTGACGGGTCAATTAGAAACTTGGATTGAAGTCGGTTTGCCGTCTGAAGATAAAGTTAAAAAAGCCAGTGCGCGTTGTAAAACGGTTGCGGTTGTTGTTTATGGCACACAAGTCGAAGACTGGTGGAAGCGAAACAGTAAAATTAAAACCTTAAGTAACGTTCAGGTGTGGCAAATTGCGCCTCAAAGTACAGCCGAGCTTGAACAGCTCTGTGAACGTACGATGCAACTACAATTAAATGTGATGGACAACGAGTGGACGCTTTTAGGTGAAAAGGGTCAGGCAAATGTTGTTTGGACACAGTTACAGTAATTTAGAAAAGCGCAACAAATTCTACAGATTCAGTTGGTACACTAAGTACTAATTGCGATTTTAGAAATTCAGTTTAAGGGTTAAACCATGTCAAATGAATTAGAAATTATCGATTTAAAAGTAGGTGAAGGCAAAGAGGCTGTTAAGGGTGCTTTGATTACAACTCACTATACAGGTTGGTTAGAAGACGGTACTAAATTCGATTCTTCAATTGATCGCGGTAATTATTTTGAATGCGTGATTGGTACAGGCCGTGTGATTAAAGGCTGGGACCAAGGCATTATGGGAATGAAAGTTGGTGGCAAACGTAAATTAATTGTGCCTGCTCATTTAGCTTATGGTGAGCGTAAAATGGGTAAGATTATTCCAGCAAATTCTAATTTAATTTTTGAAATTGAATTATTCGATGTCAAAACTCGTGACTAGTGAAAATTTGAAAGCCCTTTAGGGGGCTTTCTTGTTTATATGAGCTTTAAATATAAATACATTATTTATTTATATTTTAGCTTTTTGAATATTTAAGATTATTTTCAGATTATTTGATTATAAATGCTGACTGAAAAACTGTTCATTTGTGAGCAGGATGATATTAAGACCAAATTGAAGAAAGTTTGCGTCTTAACATCAAAATTCACATAAATAATCTATATTGCTATTGAGACGCTATTTCATGATTATCCGCTTTGCATCTCCTTTGTTGAACATCACACTTGGCTTGGCCTTGGCTGGCTTGTCAGGTATGGCATTAGCCAAACCACCTAAACTGGACGCTTCAACACTTACGGTCATTGGTTATCATGAAATTACCGATACTAAGAATGCATTAATTCCTCAATATGCGGTCACAACTCAACAATTTAGCCAGCACGTTGAATGGCTACAAAAAAACGGATTCCATTTTATTACGGTTGACCAGTTAATTCGCGCTCATCAAGGTAAATATCAACTGCCTACAAAACCAGTTTTATTAACTGTAGATGATGGTTACCAGTCTTTTTATCAAAATGCATATCCGGTCATTAAAGCTAAAAAAATCCCTGTTGTGCTCGCAGTAGTCGGTTCATGGTTAGAGCCGAAAGCAGGGCAGAAAGTTGATTTTTCAGGTGAAGAAATTCCACGTGATAAAATCTTAAGCTGGGGTGAACTTAAAGAAATGCAAGATAGTGGTTTTGTTGAGATTGCAAGCCATAGCTATCATTTGCACCGCGGTATTACAGGCAACCCACAAGGTAATTCTGAACCTGCTGCCACGACGCGTTTTTATGATGTTAAAACTCAAACCTATGAAAACGATGAACAATATCAGTCACGAATCTATAACGACCTGAAAAAAAATAACGAATTACTCAAAGCACATGGCTTACGTTCACCACGTGTTATGGTATGGCCATATGGTCGCTATAATATGCAAACTGTTAAAATTGCAAACAAATTGGGCATGCCAGTAACCATTACACTTGATGATGGGGCAGACCACGCAAAACAGTCACTACAAAATATGAGCCGTATTTTGGTAGAAGGTGGAATGACCACTGATGATTTGGCTCAAGAAATTAAAAATCGTGAATTAAATTTAACGGACAATAACCGTCCGCAAAAAATCATGCATATTGATCTGGACTATATTTATGATCCAGACCCGAAACAACAAGAGCGTAATTTAGGCCACTTGTTAGACCGAATTAATGGCATGGGTGTAAATACAGTTTATTTACAGGCATTTTCAGATCCAGATGCGAATGGTTCTGCTGATATGGTTTATTTCCCAAACCGCCATATTCCAATGCGTGCCGATTTATTTAATCGTGTTGCATGGCAAATTCAAACGCGTACTGCTGTAAGCCGTATTTATGCGTGGATGCCGCTATTGGCGTGGGAATTACCAAAAACTGATCCTGTTTCTAAGGATTTGGTTGTGACGGAGCAGGCAAAAGCAGGTGAGCACTTGAATATGGGTTATATCCGTTTAAGTCCGTTCTCAGCCGATGCACGTCAAACTATTCGTGAAATTTATCAGGATTTGGCTAAGTCAACGCCGTTTAACGGAATTTTATTCCATGACGACGTGACCTTATCTGATTATGAAGATGCCAGCCCAGATGCTTTAAAAGCCTATGCGAAACAAGGTTTACCGACAGATTTGGCAAAAATCCGTGAGAACGACCAAGACTTGCAAAAGTGGACTGCATATAAGACAAAATATCTAGATGATTTTGCAATGCAACTTGTTGATGACGTGCGACAATATGAGCCATTCTTGATGACTGCACGTAATTTGTATGCGCAAGTTGCGTTAAAACCCTATGCAGAAAACTGGTATTCACAATCGCTTGAAGAGTCATTAAAACGCTATGACTTTACAGCTATTATGGCGATGCCTTATATGGAACAAGTGGATAATGCTGATCAATTTTATAAAGATATGGTTGATCGGGTAAAACAATATCCTAATGGCATCAAGAAAACCGTTTTCGAATTACAGGCAACCGACTGGCGTAAAAATGAAAAGGTACCTTCAACTGAAATGGCAGCAACAATTCACTCACTTTATCAACAAGGTGTAATGCATGTCGGATATTACCCTGATGACCCAATCAAAGATCACCCGGATGTTGACGTAATGCATAAAGCATTTGCTGAAAAATCATCTCGTCTTGTGCCGTAGTCGGGGCTGAAACATGACAATCTTTGCTGCAATATGGTCGCATGCCTTAAAATTTGTTTTTTATTACCCATTATTCATGTCGTATTTATGGATGATGGGTGCGATCATTTTCTATTGGAAAGAACGTCAGGCTCCGCCTTACGATCAACCAGCCCCATTAGAAAGTTATCCAAAAGTTGCTGTATTAGTTCCTTGTTTTAATGAAGGGGACAATGCAGAGGAAACCATTAGCCATGCTTTAAAACTGGACTATCCTCATTTTGAAGTGATTGCGATTAATGATGGCAGCTCGGATAATACAGGCGAAGTACTTGACCGTTTAGCAGAACAACATGAAAAATTGCGTGTTGTTCATTTGGCTCAAAACCAAGGTAAAGCCATGGGGTTGCAAGCCGGAAGCTTAATGACCGATGCCGAATTTTTAATTGGTATTGATGGTGATGCTTTACTTGATCCACATGCAGCAAAGTGGATGATTCGTCATTTCCTTGAAAATCCGACTGTTGCTGCGGTCACTGGAAACCCGCGTATCCGCACTCGCTCAACTTTATTAGGTCGTATTCAGGTCGGTGAGTTTTCTTCGATTGTGGGCATGATTAAACGTGCACAACGTACCTTTGGTCGTTTGTTTACCGTATCGGGTGTAATTACGGCTTTTCGTAAAAGCGCGGTTCACCAAGTCGACTATTGGTCACCAAATATGTTGACTGAAGATATCGATATTACTTGGAAGTTACAGCGTGCAGGTTGGGATATTGAGTTTGAACCGAATGCCTTGGTTTGGATTTTAATGCCTGAAACCTTAAATGGGTTGTGGAAACAACGTTTACGTTGGGCAATGGGTGGCGCACAAGTATTAATTAAAAATATTGATGTGTTCACCAAGCCAAAATTGAATTTTTTATGGCCTTTAATGTTTGAGCTTTGCTTAACTTTAGTTTGGTCATATTTAATGCTAGCGATGGCCTTATTGTGGTTGGCACATTTTATTTTACCTGTACCCGCACTGGCCGTTGTGAGTTCCCCATTTTTACCGTATGGTAGCGGTATTTTATTGGGGGCAACCTGTCTAATTCAGTTTGCTTTAAGCAAATGGATGGATAGTCGTTATGAACCGCATCTAGGAAAAAACTATTTCTGGATGATCTGGTATCCATTGGTCTTTTGGCTAATCACTATTTCAGCAACCATTGTGGCATTTCCAAAAGTCTTACGACGTGGAGATGAGAAACGAGCACGTTGGGTGAGCCCGGATCGGGGCATTCGCTAGAATGAAATGCAAGAGTCATGAGATTTTAAAGATCGTGCTGTATTGATGTCTGGGGAAAAACCACAGCACTTCGTTAGGTAAAGAGAGAAATGAAGACAAATTCGTTGATTATTGATTTACGCCGTCAATTACCATGGCATAAACGCTATGCTTCTACAACAAGCACAGCCATGATGTGGGCGGTTTGGTTGTTGTTGTGGCGTCCTTTTGTGTTTATCTGGGTATTGGCTGAGTTACAAAAAACTCATTTGGTACACCGTTTATTTAATGCCTTTGGTGTAGGGATTGAACATGGCCTTACAGCATTAATTGCTTGTGCAATTTGCTTATTGTTATGGAGCCATGTGCTACCGGAGCGTCGTGTCGGTGGTAGCGCGCTTAAAGCAAAACAGACTGATGATTATGCACGCTACTTTGATTTACCTGAACATGAAATTGAGCAGGGGCGTAGCCAAAAAATTACAGTCGTTCACCACGATGAATTAGGTAAAATTGTTAGAGTTGAATAAGCCTTATCATAAAAATAAAGCCCACTAAAAGTGGGCTTTATTTTTATGAATTGAGAAATCCAAGAATACGTTGCTTAACTTGATTAATATAAAATTCATCCTGTGTCACACGGTACATCAAGATTGCACCTTCATAATCAGCAATACTTTGTTTTGCTAAAATCTCTGCTTGATCGTGAGCAATGCACTTGGCAAAAATAGATTCAATTGCAAGTTGCCAGTCCTGAAAAATACTACGTATTTTGGCTAAAATTTCAGGTGAGCCATATGCCGCTTCCATTGAAATTACCCCAATCAGGCAACCATTCACCCCTTGGGTAAAAAACTGTACAGCACGTTTATGCATTTGCTCAAAACATTCAATTGCTGAGAGTTCTGAATTTGTTGTACTTTCAAATAGAGAATGAATTAAATATTGATGAGTACCATTTAACACTTCGAGCAAAAGCGCCTCTTTGTTTGGATAATAATAATAAAAAGAAGCTTTAGTGAGGCCACAAGCTTTCGCCAGCATGTCCATGCTCGTTCCTGCATATCCATAAGTTTTAAACTGCAAAGCGCAGTGCTTGAGCAGCTCTTCTTTCGCAAGTTTTTGTGGTCTCATTTCACATCATCCAAAACATAAAACAGGTTTATAAAAAACCATCAAAAGTGGTGCGGATTTTATTCCAGATTTGTTCAGCATCTTTTTTAAAGTAGCCCATATGCCCAATGGTTTTCATAGCAACATCTTGAGGTTGAAGACTGAGATATGTGACTTCTGCTTGTCGATAATGTTGCATAAATGCACGGCAAGAAGTGGGTAAAGCCCAGTCATCATCAAGGGCCGAGACTGCATAAATTGGAGTTTTGACAGAAGCATATTGTTCAATTAAATGTTGCTGTTCTGGGTCAGCAAAAAAATACTTAGGGTTTTTACACCATTTACGCCACTGTTTATAAACATTGAGAGGTAAATCGGAACCCATATTAAATTTGCTCCAAGGTAAATAACCTGTCACGGCAACAATGGGGGGAAATACGATATTCCAGACCACTTGAACTTTAAATCGTTCTTTCAGTGGCATGTAGCCGTGCCAACCTGCACCTGTACCAAACGTGTAGCAGGCTAATAATTTCTCATGATTAGGTAAGAGGCCTAGCGCATGGCCACCGTAAGAATGACCCACCATGAAAAGAGGTAAAGGTTCTTTTGATAAATATTCGATAGCACCTGCTAAGTCATATTGTCCCCAGTCTAAATAAGACATATCAAATCCTTTTAAAGATTTGGGACTCGATTTCCCAACGCCTCGATAGTCAAACGTTAATATTTGATAGCCAAATTGCGTCATATATTCAGCAAAGCGGCGGTAAAACTCATGCGGGACGCCTGTTGCTCCAGCAACGACAATATTTGCTTTAGCGAGGGTAGGCGTAAAGTAACGTGTGCCCTTGAGTTGATAGCCATCTAAAGCTGGAAATTGTACATTTTGGCTAAGCTGTTCTTTCGTTTGAGTCGCTGATTGCATTGCTTTTCTCTTTATTTTTCTAGCTTGACTAAGCGTTATTTACCTTTAAAAACTGGAGGTCTTTTTTGCAACATGGCAAAAACACCTTCTTGCACATCTTCTGTGGTGAGCAAAGGTTGAAGATGGCCCTGTAAGTGACTAAATGCAGTTTGATAACCTTCATTGATGGCTTCACGGGCAGAAGCGAGGGTCGCTTTTACAGCCAGTGGCGCAGCTTGTGCGATACGTTCAGCAAGTTCTATTGCACGGTTGAGCTCCGTACCTTCAGGGCATATTTCTGTAATCAGGTTCATCTCAAAGGCAGCTTTTGCATCAAAAGAGTCACCGGTGAGTAAATAGCGCATAGCTTTGGCCCAACCTGCGGCTTGAGTAAATCGTGCTGTTGCCCCACCAAAAGGTAAGATCCCACGTTGGACTTCCATTTGGGCAAACTGAGTATTTTCACTTGCTAAAGCAATGTCTGCATTCAGAAATAGTTCTATACCAGCGGTGTAGCAATAACCTTGTACGGCTACAATCAAAGGTTTACTGAGCTTTCGTCCAACTGTACCCCAGGGGTTAACTTCCTCATCACTAAAATCAAAAACACCTGTGGCGAGTTTAGGTTGTAATTCAACTAGGTCTAATCCGGCTGTAAAATGGTCGCCATGGGCAAAAATAACTGCACAGCGTAAGCCATCATTATTTTCATATTCGGTAAGCGCTAATGATAAATCTTTAATGAGATGGCTATCAAAGGCATTCCGTTTTGCTGCCCGATCTAGACCAATCAAAAAAATATGTCCGCGGGTTTCACGGCTGACTTTTCCTTCTTGATTTGACATATTTGGATGTCCTTTATTTATCTTCTAATAAGTTTTTAAACGATCGTTTAAAAAGTGTCAAATATAATTTATTGACTACTTTGTAAACAAAAATAGAACGGCGATTAAAATAAAACTAAGTTTTTATTATTAAGGTTAATGTAAAGATGAGGGGGAGAATAACCTGACGAGTGTTCTCAATCAGGTTATAAAATATTAAGTTGGACGACGTGAATACATCAATAACCCTAGGCATAACAGGGTTAAACCTAAAATAAGATGTGAGCTAAGCTGTTCATGGTTGAACCATGTCCCCCAAAATGTAGCTAATACTGGGGTGATAATCGTAATAAGTAGTACGGTGGTCGGCTGTAAGACCTTGATGAGTTGATAATAAAAAATCATCGCAAGCACAGATGAAAAAACCGCGCTGTAGAGTACCGCTAATGAAATTTTAAGGCTTGGAAATTCAGTGGGAAGATGCGACCAAAAGAAAGGTAACAAGCATACATAACCGATCCATGAAACAAGAGTAGCACCTGTCATTTGTGTAATGGGTGGAATATGCGCTCCGACAGATTTTACGGCAAACGTCGATAAGACATAAAACAGCATTGCGATCAGTTCTAACATAATACCGACGCGGTTGAGCTGAAAACCTGATGAAGAAAGACCTAAAGTAAAACTCATCCCGACAAGAGCAATACCGAGCCCAAGCCATTGCCATGCCGAGAAACGCTCACGTCCTAATAAAAAGGAGCTAATGAGGCCGGACACTAACGGAGAAGTACCGTAAATAATTGAGATAATGGCAGAGGGAACTTTATCTGCCCCCATGTAGCAAAAGGCCATAGATCCAAATAAGCCAATGGCGCCTGCACAGTAACTTAAAATAGCTTTTTTACTAAAGATGAGCTTTAAACGAAAAAACCTTAGACAGAGTAAGGCGATTGGAATCGCCAGACTGAATCGAATAAATAATCCCCATGCCCAGTGAATTTCTTGTACTGTCCAGACGGCCGCGAGTGGGGTAAGTGACCAAATAATGACGACAGCAATAAATTGGCCGGCTGTAGCGAGGCGAGTTGGAGATGAAGTTAATGCTACAGCCGGCTGAATCTGCGGGGTGGATATACTCTGTTGTTCAAATAATGGCTTCATATAAAGCTCCAGAAAGTTGGGTTTTTGTGTGTTAAAAGGGCATAAAAAAAGCCGCATTTTA
This sequence comes from Acinetobacter sp. AYS6, assembly GCF_025630795.1. Taxonomy (NCBI): domain Bacteria; kingdom Pseudomonadati; phylum Pseudomonadota; class Gammaproteobacteria; order Moraxellales; family Moraxellaceae; genus Acinetobacter; species Acinetobacter sp. AYS6. The sequence continues at coordinate 663,936 of NZ_JAOTNV010000005.1, read as the reverse complement.
TGGCGGCTTGTGATGAAAATTCGGGGAATATATTACAATTTAAATATCTCGATTTTCGTATCCAAAGCGCCAAATTGTCCAAAATAAGGACGTCGCCAATTGACCACATCGAACTTAATCTCTGGGGAGTGTAATTGATGCGCTAGACAACAATGGGCTTTGGATAAAAACATGATAAGTATATTAAAAATACAGATGGTATTTTTATAACACAGAAATAGAAAAGTACAAATTATATTCAAATATGAACTATAGATTTTTTGATTACTTTAAATTAGTAGTTTGCTTAGCTCTATATTTTTCTCATAATACCCCGTCGAATTGATCTTAATAAGAAGCTGTTCTTATGTCACCTCTAGAAATTTTTGCAGTCTTGATTAGCCTAATTGGGGTCGGACTAACTGTTATCAGAAACATGTGGTGTTGGCTGTTTAATTTCTTTGCTTTTGTTTTATATGCCTATTTGTTTTACGAATTTAAACTTTATGGCGAAACCATTTTGCAGTTCTTTTTTATGGTCGTAAATTTTTATGGCTTTTACTATTGGTTCAAAGGAAAACAGCAAGATCATGACATTCGAATCGAACCTATTGCAGTTAAAACGGCTATCCTCCAAATGATTATTGCTGCGGTAGGTGGGTTACTATTTGGTCTAGTTCTTAAAAACTTTACCGATGCAGCAGTACCGATGCTCGACTCACAGCTTGCAGCCTTTAGTTTGCTGGCAACGTACTGGACCAGCCGTAAGCATATTGCCACATGGGTACTTTGGGTCTTTGTCGACATTATTTATGTCGGCATGTTTATCTATAAAGATTTATTTTTAACAGCCGCGTTATATGCAGCATTTGTTCTGATGGCCGCTTATGGTTGGTATCAATGGGAAAAGGTTAAAAAGAAACAGCTTTTAGCCTCTAACCAGCTTTAATTTGGAGAGTGATCATGTTGTTGAGCTTAGATATTTATAAACAACAACAGTTTGATCTGATTGCTGCAAAAATAATGGCAGAGCCCGCAAAATATATAGAGTTTAGTTCAGTGTCAGATTTCTATGATGCCGAGTGGCTCAAAGATTTTCCGCAGGGCAGTCAGGTTTCTGCGACTGGTTTAGATGACGGTGCTGAAGAGTTTTATGCGATTGTCCAGTTTAAACAGCAGTATTTAAAGTTTGATATTAAAGAAAGCCTTTCGGCACTAATTTTTCAAGATATGAATGGGGACATATCTAAGTGTAATTTTTAATTTAAGAAGTAAAATCACAAAAAAAGCGACTTAACGTCGCTTTTTTTTAATAAATAAATTTGGAAATTTTGTTTGCTGTTTCAACAACGAGGCTTGCGATATCTTCTTTAAATGTTCTTTCATCATATGTGGTAATTGGGCAACTCACTGAAATAACAGCCACCATTTTGCCATTTGACTGTTTAAAGATAGGTGCCGCGCAAGCTGCCATATCATGATTATAATGACCCCAGCTCACCATTGTTTTTTGAGTTTTTACATACACTAATCTTTGCAATAAGGTTTTTAAATTGGTTGGAGTCAGTTCAGAAAAGCTATCCCAATCATCAAAGTTACGGTAACGCTGACGTACTTCATTTTCAGGTAAATCAGACAATAGCATTTGACCAATCACAGTTGCGTGGGCAGGCCAGCGAGTCCCTAAGCTAATGTTGCTCGTAAAGGTTCCCATCGATTGAATGTTATTTACAAAGACAATGTGGGTGCCTTCTAAAATAGAAAGATGCACGGCAAGTTTAGTTTGGTCACGTAGTTCTTTCATTAATGGTGTCGATAAATCGAGTAATGAAAGTTTAGATAAACTATTAAAACCAAGTTCCATGACTTTTGAATCGAGCGCATAAGTTTTTTGAGATGCTTTTCTTAAATAGCCGCAAGACTCGAGTGTATAGATTAGGCGAAATGCACTAGAACGGTTCACTTCTAAAATTTCAGCAATTTCTGTAATCGTCATTTCTTGCGCTTGTTGATTAAATGCTTGCAAGATAGCCAACCCCCGGACAAGGCCGGGTACTAAATATCGATCATCATTTTTTGTTGTTTCTGATTCTTGCGAATCTTCTTCAATTGTTAGGCTCATTTGTGTCATTTTCCTATAAATAAAACAAGGTTCAATTTGGAGCATGCTGCTTTATTTTAGAACTATTGTAATTGTTAAAAATGCATAAAACAATTTTTATATTCAAAACTTTGTTTCCTGTTTGAAACGTAACAAAATATTTAAATTTAATTAAGATAATGAAATTTATATTTATTTTTACTTTGACAAAAAATGATCAAGGGGATTATGCTTAGCCTATGTTTTGAAAATCAAATTATGTTTTGTATATAAAACAAAATGAGGGCGCAAGGTATGAGTTGGATCTCAATTTGTCAGCAGGGTGACGTTAGTGAAGATGAGCCGAAAGCCATCGAAATTGAAGGGAAAAAAATAGGCGTATTTTTCGTCGATGAAAATTACTTTGCTATCGAAAATGTTTGCCCTCATGCATATGCCTTATTAACTGAAGGATTTATCGAAGATCACACTGTTGAATGCCCATTGCACGAAGCAATTTTTGACATTCAGACAGGTGAGCTAAAAAGTGGACCCGGGTGTAGAAACCTATGTACGTACCCAGTTCGTGTTGAAGGACAGGATATTCAAATTCAACTCTAGTCCTCACATGTACAAGGAAGCAGAACAATGAAGACATTTAATGAAAAGTTGGCAAGCTGGATTCATGCAACGCCAGCAACCGAAGCAGGTATCAACAATATTCAAATTCCTGGTCAATCTGAATTGTTGGTTTGGCAAACACGTTATAAAGAACCAACGCTCTACGAACAAGACTTTGTAAAGAACTTGATTCAAGCATTTTCTGCGGGTGCAACTGAGTTAGATGACGTTGTTTCTGCACTTAATCAGCAGGGTTTCCGCTGTGAATCTGGTGATGAATGGACTTCTGCGAGCTTTACAGAAGAAATGCAACGTTTAGGTTATTAATTCAAGGAAGAATAAAATGAACGCAATCGTATCAGCTTCACAAAGCGCTGAAGAATATTTAGAACTTGGTTTACGTGACCAATGGCATCCGGTTTTAGCAAGTTGGGAAGTGGCTGCTAATCCAGTCGGAATTACCCGTTTAGGCGAAAATATTGTGGTTTGGCGTGATGCCGAAGGTCAGGTGCATGCGCTTGAAGATCGCTGTCCGCATCGCGGTGCTCGCCTTTCATTGGGTTGGAACTTGGGTGACCGAGTCGCTTGCTGGTATCACGGTGTTGAAGTTCGTGCCGATGGCGTAGTTGCTGATGTGCCCGCTGTTCATGAATGTCCAATGACAGGAACCAAATGTTTAAAGAGCTATCCGGTAAGTGAGCAACATGGCGCAATCTTCATCTGGTTTGGTATTGATGCAAACGAACAGCCAAAACCACTTGAGTTCCCAGAGCAACTTGCAAGCGAAGAGTGGAGTGCATTCCTTTGCCAAGCAGACTGGAAAGTAAACCATCAATACGCCATTGATAACGTGATGGACCCAATGCATGGGACCTATTTACACGCGACATCGCACTCGATGGCAGATGGTGAACGTACTGCAGAGATGAAGCACCGCACGACCGATAATGGCTTTGTTTTTGAAAAAGAAGGCCAAACTGGCGTGAACTTCGACTGGGTTGAATATGGCTCAACAGGTGCAAGCTGGTTACGTCTTTCAATTCCTTACCGTAAACAATTTGGTCCGGGTGGCGAATTCTGGATTGTAGGTTATGCAACACCAATTGATGCCAATAATACTCGCGTATTTTTCTGGCGCTGCCGTAAGGTGAGTGGCTGGCAACGTAATGTATGGCGCTTCTTATATCGCAATCATTTAGAGCAGTTGCATTGGGATGTATTGGAACAAGACCGAATTATTTTAGAAAACCTTGCGCCAAATGCGCGTGAAAAAGAATTCCTTTATCAACACGATGTCGGTCTTGCTCGTTTACGCCGTTTAATGAAAAAAGAAGCTGAAAAGCAATTAAAGAAAATTGCTGCGCTAAATGCATCAAACCGTATCGAGATGCAGGAAGAAGCTCATGGCTAATGTAGCGTTGTTGCAAGGCAAAAAAGTTTTAGTGACTGGTGCTGCGCGTGGTTTAGGCCGAGATTTCGCTCAAGCCATTGCCGAGGCAGGTGCGGAAGTTGTGATGGCAGATATTTTATCTGACTTGGTGCAACAAGAAGCACAGGCGTTACAGCAACAAGGGCTAAACGTTCATGTGGTTACCGTTGACCTTGCCAATGCAGACTCTATTGAAAATGCGGTTGCAAAAAGCGTTGAGCTATTAAATGGTTTAGATGGTCTTGTGAATTGTGCGGCACTGGCAACCAATGTCGGTGGAAAAAGTATGCTTGATTATGATCCTGATCTTTGGGACCGGGTCATGAATATTAATGTGAAAGGCACATGGCTGATCAGTAAGGCATGCGTTCCCCATTTAAAGCAATCGGCTGCCGGCAAAATTATTAATGTTGCTTCCGATACAGCACTTTGGGGCGCGCCAAACCTCATGGCTTATGTTGCAAGTAAAGGTGCAATTGTTGCCATGACGCGTTCTATGGCAAGAGAGTTGGGGCAGTCCAATATCTGTGTCAACACATTGTCACCGGGCCTTACTCTGGTTGAGGCAACCGAGTATGTGCCTCAAGAACGTCACGATTTATATGTCAACGGAAGAGCGATTCAACGTCAGCAACTTCCACAAGATTTAAATGGAACAGCATTGTATCTACTGTCGGATTTGTCCTCTTTTGTGACAGGTCAAAATATTCCGGTCAATGGCGGTTTTGTCTTTAACTAAGGAGTAGTCAAATGATTACAGGGATCGAGATTTTAAAGTTTGGAGTTGAAGATAGAGCCGCTTCAAACAAGTTTTTGGCAGATTTTGGTTTAAGTCAAAGTGCTTCGGATATTGAAGGTACTGATCTTTACCAAACCCAAAATGGCAGCAAGATTTATCTATTTAATTGTGATGATGACCGTTTGCCTGCTGCCATTGAACAAGGCTCAACTTTACGTGAAGTGACTTGGGGTGTTGATAACGCTCAAGACCTTGAAGACTTGGCAGCTCGTTTGGCTGATGTAAGAGGCTTTGAGCGTTCAGAAAATACAGTTCAGTGTCTTGACCCAAATGGCATGACCATTCGTTTTGAACAAAGTTTTGTGAAAGATGTTCAAGAACTAAAAACGGAAGGCATTAACCAATACGGCAACATTCAACGTGTGAATGCAGCAAGTCCTGTCTATGAAAAAGGTCAACCTGTTGCGATTGGACACGTGGTGTTTTTCACACCGGATTTGGCAACAACTGAAAACTTCTATATTGAAAAAGTAGGCTTCCATTTATCTGATGCTTACAAAAATCGCGGTGCATTCTTACGTTGCCGCGGTGAAGGTTATCACCATGATTTATTCTTGCTTAGTGTTCCAAATAAACCTGCTGGCTTAAATCACGTTGCGTTTGTAGTACGTGATATCCATGAGGTGATTGGAGGCGGTTTAAATATGAATCGTTCGGAATGGTCAACTTTCATTGGGCCGGGACGTCACCCAATTTCTTCAGCTTATTTCTGGTACGTCAACTCACCATTAGGTGGTGCATTTGAATATTACACCAACGATGATTATTTGACAGAAGAATGGCAACCACGTGTAGAGGAACATTGCCTAGAGCTTTTCACCGAGTGGGCGATTGAGGGTGGTCTTGATGACACAACCCGCCGTCAGGTGAAGCCTGTTTAACAGGGATTGCTGAACAAGGAAGATGGCTATGGAAAAGATCGTAATTGTAGGTGCCGGACAGGCAGCGGGTTGGGCTGTAAGTACTTTACGTCAAAATGGTTATGTGGGCGAAATTCACGTGGTTTCAAATGAAGATCAAGTGTTTTATGAGCGTCCACCGCTGTCTAAGCAAGTACTTTCAAAAGAAGCAACGTATGAAAGTTTGAATCTGTTCTCTCCTGAACAGGTTCAAGAGTTCAACGTTCAATGGCATAAACCGGAAATTGCGACAAAAGTCGACCGTGAGCAAAAACAGGTTCATTTAGAAAGTGGCCAGATTTTGCCGTATGACAAATTACTGATTGCAACTGGAAGTCGTGCACGTGTGCCAGTGAATACATGGCAGTTTATTCCAAATGTTGTGACCTTACGCAATGTGCATGACTGTGAGCGTTTGGCTGAAATTCTAAAGACTGCAAAAAATGTCGCTGTGATCGGCGGTGGCTGGATTGGTTTAGAAATTGCTGCAACTGCACGTAAGCAAGGTAAAGATGTTCATATTTTTGAATATGGCGACCGTTTATGTGCAAGAAGTGTGAGTCCGGAAGTTTCTGCATTTTTAAAAAATATGCATGAGACCCAAGGCACAAAAATTCACTTAGATAGCAAGAGCCTTCATTTGATTGAAGCGCCTAATCAAAAAGTTGAAGTGGTGAACCATCCTCAAAATAGTCAGTTATTTGACTGTGTCGTGGTAGGTGCAGGCGCTGAGATCGCAAAAGAGTTAGGTGTACACGCTGGTCTCGATGTGAAAGATGGCATTGTGGTGAACTGTTTTGGGCAAACTTCAGATCAAAACATTTATGCCGCAGGTGATGTCGCAATTCATCCGGGTTTGGGCTATTGCATTCAGTCTTGGGCAAATGCGCAAAATCAGGCCATTGCAGCAGCAAAATCAATGCTCGGAATTGAAACTGAATACACCGATATTCCATGGCTCTGGTCTGATCAATATCACTTCAATATTCAAATTTTAGGTACTTATCAACCTGAAAAAACCAAAGAATTGGTCATTCGCCAAGGTGGTGAAGATCAGGTGAGTTATTTATATCTGGACCATGAAAATCGTTTGCTGAACATGATTGCAATTAATGATTCGAAACTGGTCAAACTGGCAAAACGTTGGATGCAAGCCAACACCATTTTAGATCCAAAACTGTTAGCAGATTCTGAATTTAATGTCATGAAATTAAAACCGTAAACATTAAATCTGGTTCTCATTACCAAATCGAAGGAATGACACATGAGTAATGAAGAGAAAAGTGGATTAAAGCATTGGGTACCTGCTTTTGTCCTTATGGTGTGTGTGGTACTAGCATTTTTCGACAAGATTAGTATTGCGGTTTTATTTTCAGATCCACATTTTCAAAGTGCAATGGGAATTGCTGAAGATAAGGCCAAGCTCGGATGGCTCATGACAAGTTTCTTACTTGCTTATGGTTTTTCATCAGTTTTTCTAAGCTTTTTGGGTGACATCTTTAACCCAAAGAAAATGCTGTTTTGGAGCGTAACCTCGTGGGGTTTACTCATGTTTTGCATGGGTTTTACCACCAGCTACTCAGGCATGTTGATTTTGCGTGTATTACTGGGTTTGGCAGAAGGTCCATTGTTTGCTTTGGCTTATGCGATTGTGAAGCAGACTTACACAGATCGCCAGCAAGCACGTGCTTCTACCATGTTCTTACTTGGCACGCCGATTGGTGCATTTCTTGGGTTCCCGATCACGGCAAATGTTTTGGCGCACCATGACTGGCATACCACTTTTTTTGTGATGGCTGGTTTAACGCTAATCGCAATTTTCAGCATTGTTTTTGGTCTGCGTAACTTACAACTTAAGAAAACTGTCGAAATTGATGGTGAGAGTAAACGTACCAATTTCAAAGGCCATGTTGCCAATACAAAACTGCTCTTAAGCAACAGTGCATTCTGGTTGGTGTGCCTCTTTAACATTGCATTGATGACGTATTTATGGGGCTTAAATAGCTGGGTTCCTTCTTATCTTATGCAAGACAAAGGATTCAATCTCAAAGAGTTTGGGATGTATTCAAGCTTTCCATTTATTGCCATGTTAATTGGCGAAATCATGGGCGCATTTTTATCTGACAAGTTAGGTCGACGCGCCATTCAGGTATTTAGTGGCTTATTACTCGCAGGCATTTTCATGTATGTGATGGTCCTGATGACCCAGCCATTATTGATTATTGCTGCCATGTCTTTAAGTGCGATGGCATGGGGTTTTGGAGTCGCTGCCGTATTTGCTCTGCTTGCAAAAGTAACCACCTCAAATGTAGGGGCGACTGCGGGCGGAATATTTAACGGTTTAGGTAATTTTGCAAGTGCAATTGCACCTGTACTTATCGGTTACATCGTGATGCAAACACATAGTTTTAATTTAGGAATTACCTTCTTGGCTGCTGTCGCTGTCATTGGGTCGCTGTTCTTGGTTCCTCTTTTAAAACGTTATTAATTCACTGTATAGGAGTTTAAAAATGACTACACAACAATTCGAATCGTGGGCACAACCAGAAGGTGCTTCTTTAGAAGATTGGTTAAACACGCGTATTGCTCGCTTTGAGACACGTAAATATGATTTTGATGCTTTGAAGTTCCAAGCCGATTATGACCCGAAATATCGCCGTGCTCAAATGCGTTATATGGGTACGGGCGCAACAGGTGTTGCAAATGACGGTAATACCGTTCCAGCAGAAAACTTCACATTTTCGACCATGGTGTTGCCGCCACAGTGTGAAGGTCCTTTGCACATTCACCACGATGTTGAAGAAGTTTTCTTTATGCTCCGCGGCGAAATTGATTTGTTCATTGAGCACAACGGCGAAAAATTTGAGACCCGTTTAAAAGAGCGTGACCTGATTTCAATTCCACCGGGCATCTACCGTGGTCTATTTAACCCAGGTCAGGAAGATGCCTTGATGTGTGTAATGTTAGGAACAGGTAAACCAACCATTCCGAACTATCCACCCGAGCATCCATTGTCTCAAATCAAACGTTAATTGTTTGATGAAGTGAATGAAGGGAAAGGAATAAAAATGATGACACTCATTGAAAAGTTAGCAGAATTTCCGGTGAAAACGGTCACTGTTCAAGGCCAGCAGCAAGCCTATCGGGAAGCCGGTCAGGGTGAGTACCTTGTGCTGTTGCATGGCATTAGTTCAGGTTCTGCTTCATGGGTAAACCAACTTGAAGTGCTATCTCATCATTTTCATGTCATTGCCTGGGACGCACCGGGCTATGGCAAATCAGCTGAACTTTTAACGGATCAACCCAATGCTACCGACTACGCAAAGCGTTTGGCAGCATTGTTCGATGTTTTAAAAATTGAAAAAGCAACTGTGGTCGGACACTCATTAGGTGCCTTACAGGCGAGTGCATTTGCTGCACTTTACCCAGAGCGAGTGGAACACTTGGTAGTCGCTAATTTAGCCCAAGGCTATCAACGCCACGATGAACAGACACAAATTCAGGTTTTTGAAAAAAGACCAAAAATGTTGAAAGAACTCGGTGCTAAAGGCATGGCCGAAAGCCGTGGACCTCATTTGATTTATAAACAAGAGCCACAAGCTTTAGCTTTAGTTTCAGAGGTGATGCAGCAATTGACCTTAAAGGGTTTTACCCATGCATCGTATTTACTGGCTTATGACGAAATACGTAATTATTTAACCGATTTAAAAGTCCCATGCACAGTGATTGCAGGGCAGCAAGATCAAATCACTCCTGCGTTAGGTATACAAGCGCTTGCTCAGGAATTGCAGTTGGAACAGTACTACATCATCCAAGATGCAGGACATTTAAGTTATGTCGACCAACCGCAAGCATTTAACCAAATTATGTTGACGATTCAGGAATAATCGTAAGAGAGATTAAGGATTATGAGCTTCCAAGTTGAAGGAAAAGTTGCAGTTGTTACCGGTGGCTCATCTGGGATTGGGCTGGCTGCTGTTGAAATACTGGTCGCAGAGGGTGCAAAAGTTGCTTGGTGTGGTCGCGATGAAGAGCGTTTAAATGCTTCTAAGCGCTATATTTTGGAAAAATATCCGCATGCCAACATTTTTACCAAAGCATGCAATGTGTTGAAAAAAGAAGAAGTTCAACAATTTGCCAAAGACGTAAAACTCAATTTAGGTAATGTGGACATGCTCATTAACAATGCTGGGCAAGGCCGTGTTTCAAACTTTGAAAATACGCAAGATGAAGACTGGATGAAAGAAATTGAGCTGAAATATTTCAGTGTTTTACATCCGGTACGGGCTTTTCTTGAAGACTTAAAACAGTCGGCAAATGCCTCAATTACCAATGTGAACTCGTTACTAGCATTGCAACCAGAACCGCACATGATTGCGACTTCATCTGCACGCGCTGCATTGTTGAATTTAACGCATTCTTTGGCGCACGAGTTTACTCAGTATGGCGTTCGTGTGAACTCAATTTTACTTGGAATGGTCGAATCTGCGCAGTGGAAACGCCGTTATGAAACTCGTTCAGACTTAAACCAGTCGTGGGAAGAGTGGACAGGCAATATCGCAAAAAACCGCGGTATTCCAATGCAGCGTTTAGGCCGTCCTGAAGAACCTGCTCGGGCTTTAGTTTTCTTGGCATCGCCATTGGCATCGTACACCACAGGTGCGGCACTCGATGTCTCAGGTGGTTTTAATAAACATTTATAAATATAAGGTGCTGTCATGAAAAAGTTGATGATGATTGGTTTTGGCGCAATGGCAGCAGAAGTGCATGCTCATTTACCCCAAGATCTGCAACTGAAATGGATTGTAGTGCCGTCTCGTAGCGTTGAAAAAGTTCAATCACAAGTGTCTTCAGAGATTCAGGTGATTTCAGATATTGAGCAATGTGATGGTGCGCCAGACTATGTCATTGAGGTGGCAGGTCAAGCCGCGGTAAAAGAGCATGCTCAAAAGGTTTTAGCAAAAGGCTGGACCATAGGACTGATCTCGGTTGGAACTTTGGCTGATAGTGATTTTCTGATTCAGCTCAAACAAACGGCTGAGCAAAATAATGCCCATCTGCATTTATTGGCAGGTGCAATCGCAGGCATTGACGGTATTTCTGCGGCCAAAGAAGGTGGCTTGCAAAAAGTCACTTACAAAGGCTGTAAAAGTCCAAAAAGCTGGAAAGGCAGTTATGCAGAGCAATTGGTCGATTTAGACCATGTTTCTGAACCTACTGTCTTTTTCACTGGAACTGCCCGCGAAGCTGCGATGAAATTTCCGGCCAATGCCAACGTTGCAGCAACCATTGCACTTGCAGGGCTTGGAATGGATGAAACCATGGTTGAGTTAACTGTTGATCCAACCATCAACAAAAACAAACATACCATTGTGGCAGAAGGTGGCTTTGGACAAATGACCATTGAATTGGTGGGCGTGCCGCTGCCAAGTAACCCGAAAACATCAACTTTGGCTGCGCTTAGCGTGATTCGTGCTTGTCGCAACAGTGTAGAAGCAATACAGATTTAAGAAGGATTTGATCATGGCAAAGGAAATTTATATTGCAGGTGAATGGCGATTAGGCCGTGGTGCAGTCATTCAAAGCCTGTTTCCGGCAGATCAGTCGGTGAATGCAGAGCTTTCAACGGCAACGCTTGAAGATGTAAATGAGGCAATTGAAAAAGCAGATCAGGCGTGGCGTCAACCGAGCTGGAGAAATAGCTTGCCGCATGAGCGTGCACGTATTCTCTACAAAGTTGCAGACATTATTGAAGCGCGTGTAGATGAATTAGCGAAATTACAAACACGTGATAATGGTAAGCCTTTAACCGAAACTCGTGGTTTGGTGATGAGCGCTGCGGCGACTGCACGTTATGTTGCGGCTGCCTGTGAGACGCTTAATGATGAATTAACAACTCAACGTGCTCCAGACTTTATGACCATGAGTGTGCATGAACCTGTCGGTGTTGTGGCAGCGATTACGCCTTGGAACTCTCCAATTGCGAGTGAAGTTCAAAAGCTTGCTCCAGCTTTAGCAGCAGGAAATGCCGTGGTGTTAAAACCAGCGGAGGCAACTTCATTGATTGCTTTAGAACTTGCCAAAATTTTTGAAGAAGCAGGCTTACCAAAAGGTTTACTCAGTGTGCTAGTGGGTCGCGGTTCTATCATTGGTGACGCAATTGCTCAACATCCGTTGGTTCGTAAAATTTCTTTTACAGGTGGAACAACCACGGGTCGTCATTTAGCACATATTGCCGCTGACAAACTGATTACCACTTCACTTGAGTTAGGTGGTAAATCACCAACCATCGTTTTGCCGGATGCAGACGTCGAACTGGCTGCTAAAGGTGTCGCGTACGGTATTTTTAGCTCAGCAGGCCAAGCGTGTATCGCAGGTTCTCGCTTGTTTATTCATAGCAGTCTTTACGAGCAGTTTTTAACGCGGTTGGTTGAAATTACTAAAGGCCTACGTGTGGGCCATCCGGAACAGGCTGGTGTGCATTTAGGGCCACTAGTGAATGACAAACATTTGCAGTCCGTTGACCGCTATGTACAGCTTGCTAAAAGTGAAGGTGGTCAGGTTCTGGTTGGTGGTGAAGCGCTTACCACTGGTGAATATGCCAAAGGAAGCTATTACTTACCGACCATTATTACGGGCTTAAATAACAGTGCTCAAACCTGTCAGGAAGAAATTTTTGGCCCTGTTTTAGTCGTTATGAAATATGACAACGAGCAAGATTTAATTGCCCAAGCCAATGACAGTTGTTTTGGTCTTGCCGCAGGTATCTGGACTGAAAGCTATCGCAAAGCTTGGCGCATTGCACGTGCATTAGAAGTGGGAACGGTATGGATTAATACCTATAAAAAATTCTCGATTAGTGCGCCGTTTGGTGGCTTTAAAGATAGTGGAATCGGGCGTGAAAAAGGCCGTTTGGGCATTTTATCGTACATGCAACAAAAGAGTATTTATATGGGGCTGAATGAACAGCCTAACCCTTGGTGCGATTAATAAATTCAAGGACTGAAAACAAATTTTGAGGAACAGACATGACTGAACGTGTAAATGTAGGCGAAGCAATCGCAAGAGTTTTAGAAGCGCACCAAGTTGATAGTATGTATGGTGTTATTTCCATCCACAATTTACCTATTGCAGATGCAGTAGGGCGCCGTGAAAAAATGCGCTTTGTCGCAGCCCGTGGTGAAGCGGGTGCGGTCACCATGGCAGATGCACACTCACGCTTTAAAGGCCTAGGTGTAGCACTGACCAGTACCGGTGCTGGGGCAGGTAATGCAGTAGGTTCACTCATTGAAGCAATGAATGCGGGTAGCCCCGTATTACATTTAACAGGTCAAGTTGAGCGTGAATATCTCGACCGTGATGCAAGCTTCATTCATGAAACTAAAGACCAACTTACATTCTTACGTGCATCAAGCAAAGCGGCGTTCCGTATTACCAGCCCAGACAATGCTGTTGGCGTGATTCGTGAAGCTATTCGTGTCGCAACTACAGTTCCAATGGGACCGGTAAGTGTTGAACTACCTATTGATGTACAAGCAGCAGAAATTGATTTACCACTTAATCTTGGACCAGTCAAAGCACTTGAGTTGCCGCAGGCAGAACAAGCTGAAATTGATCTTCTTGTCAGTGAAATCAAAAAAGCAAAACGCCCGATTTTCTGGATTGGCGGTGGGACTTTAAATAGCATTGCCGAAGTTAAAGCAATTGCAGATTTAGGTATTCCAGTGGTGTCGTCTACGCACGGTCGTGGAGTGTTGCCAGATGACCATCCACGTAGCTTAGGTGCTTTCCATAACTCGGCAGCGGTTGAGCAGTTATTAAAAGATGCCGACCTGATGGTGGTGGTGGGTTCACGTTTACGTAGTAATGAAACAAAAACTTATTCGGTTGAGTTCCCTGAAAACATTATTCAGGTAGATGCTAACCCAGTGGCTCAGCAACGTAATTACAAAATCCGCAACTTCATTTGTGGCGATGCCAAAGATGTCTTAACACGTGTGTTAGAACAGCTTCAAGGAACTTCAAAAGTTGATGCCGACTACGATGCTGCTGTAGTTGCTGCTAAACAGTCTGCAATTGATGCACTGCGTAAACAAATCGACCAGTACGCTTTAATTTGTGACCACTTACGTGCAGCTTTACCGCAAGACGGCATTTTTGTACGTGACATTACCATGTCGGGCAGTACATGGGGCAGCCGTTTATTCCCTGTACAAGCACCAAACCAAAACATTCATTCACTTGCGGGTGCAATTGGTTTAGGTCTTGCAACAGCAATTGGGGCTTCGGTTGCTAACCCTGACAAAAAAGTGATTGGTTTAGTGGGTGATGGCGGCTTAATGCTTGGCATTGGTGAAATTGCAACCATGGTGCAAGAAAACACCAACATGGTCTTAATGATTATGAATGATGGTGGTTATGGCGTAATGCGTGGCATTCAAAATAACTACTTTGGTGGTCGTCAGTATTTCAATGAATTGCATACACCAGATTACAAACTTCTTGGCGAATCAATGGGTGTGAAGAGCTGGAAAGTCGGTAGTGCAGATGAATTTAAAACGGTTATTCAAGAGGCTGTGGCTTTTGAAGGACCAACTGTGATTGAGCTCGATATGAACTCGATTGGACCATTAAACTTTGCGGGTCCACCGCAAAAGAAACTGTATTAACCAGTTTGGATGGTTTAGTACATATGCGATGGGAGCTGCTAAGCCATCCTTTTTTTAGATATATTTTTTTATCTAAAAAACAATAAAAACTAAGTTTTACAGGTAAAACAAATAAAGTTCCAGCAGGACGCTGGAACTCAATCAAGGATGTAGAGATGAAAAAGACTTCATTGATCATGGCATTCATTGCACCGCTTACGCTGGGGGTAAGCGTCAATGCATTTGCAAAAGATTCATTGCTTGAATGGAAAAGTGATGATGGCACCGACTCATTAAAGTTAGGTGGGGTGGTTCGGTTAAATCAGCGCTATGAAGATTGGGAAGGGCCAAACCGTGGTTTTGGTAAGCTCCATTTTGATATTTTCAGAGTCGATCTAAAAGGCAAATTTGATGATGCTTACATCAATGCCAGTTATATGGTTCAAGACCAGCAGAAAACGTCCATTGAAAAAGCATATGTCGGCTATAACCTAGATGCCAATAACAGCATTGAAGCAGGTTTGGTTTATAAGCCTTTTACGATTTATCCATATCCTCAAAATGGCTGGACCTATCACATTCCATTCTTTTTAGGTTATGGCAATAACATTGCACCGGGGATTAACTGGAATTATCACAACAAGGATTGGGATGTAAAACTGGGCTATTACCCGCAAATGTTAGAGACGAACTTGCGTTATTCACCTGAAAGTGCAACTTATGATGACTTGGCAGGAAACGCATTTCCATCTCAAAAAGCCTATCAAAATGAAAAGCGCAATCAGGTGAATACCCGTATTGTTCGCAAGTTAGAAACTGATTTCGGTAAGCAAGAGTTCGGTGTATCGGGTGCAATTGCTCAGTTGCATAATGATATTACCGATAAAGACGGCAAATATTATGCAGTCGGTTTGCATACTGAAAACAACTACAAACGCTTTAACTTACAAAGCTCGGTCATTCATTATCAGTACGATGCTAAAAATCCTGATGGTGTAAATAGTGATATGACTTTGATGGGGGCGAATGGTCTTACGCCAGCCTATTTCATTGCTTCGGAAGGTACGATTGCCAGTTTAAACCTTGCTTATACGTTGCCTGTGACCAATATGGGCAAGCTAAAAGCCATTAAGTTTTATAATGACTATAGTTATCTTGATAAAAAGCGTGATGATTGGTCAGATTCGCAAATGAACACCACAGGTATGATGTTTATTGCTTCACCATTTATGGTTTGGGCGGATTATACGTGGGGTAAAAACTCCAACATTATTGGTGGGGCAACCAACTCAACGGGGTATACCTCTGCGACTTCACCAAATAGCGATAAATGGCTATACCGTATTAACTTTAATATCGGCTTTACTTTCTAAAGTAAGCAGCAATAAAAAACCACGCGATCGGCGTGGTTTTTTCATAGGTTAAAGCTTTTAATATCTGTTTTTTTCAAACTTATTCCAAAATACAAAAGCAGTCACAAAGGCTAAAATGGTGAGCGCGAAAATATAATACATCGCACCAATATCACTATATTGACTGAGCCAATGTACTAAAGGCAGTGTCATACCGCCAACAATTGCATAAGACAAATTATATGAAAATGAAATGCCCGAGAAGCGCACAGGCGCGGGGAACATTTTGACCATACTGCTCGACACCATGCCGACAGTTCCTGAGCATAGACCCAACAACATATATAAACCAAAAATGGTTGAATGGGCAGCATGCCCTAAACTGTTATAAAAAACTGCTGCTGTGAGTGCCACGGCAAGCGCACCGACCATCATGACTTTGCCACAACCAAAACGGTCAGCAAAATAGCCAGCCAAGATACAGCCGACCATTTGCATGACAATGGCGGCACTTTGCATTTCAAAAGTCTGTGCGCGCTCAAAACCAAATGAACCAATTAATAAATTGGGCATGGCTAAAATCACTACCACCACACAGCCTGTTAAAAACCATGTAAATAACATGCCAATCGCAACGGCTGTTTTATGCGTTTTTAACACTTGTTTTACGGGCATTTCTTTAGAAATTTCTTTACGTGCCTGCATGGCTTTAAACACAGGCGTTTCTTTTAAATAAGTCCGTAAATAAAGCGCGACCAGACCAAAAATACCACCTGCAATAAAAGGAATACGCCAAGCCCAGTCATGGATTTGTCCCTCACTAAAATTCAGTGAAATCCATAAAGACATGAGTGCACCTAGTAAAATTCCTAAAGACAGTCCAGCAGTGAGTAACCCATTTGCCAGTCCGATTTTTCTTTCAGGGACATGTTCAGACACAAACGTCCACGCAGCCGGAATTTCCCCCCCAATTGCAATACCTTGTACTACACGCATAAGTAACAAAAGCAGCGGCGCAAAATACCCAATATTTTCAAAGGTCGGCAAAATCCCGATAAACAGGGTAGGCAGTGCCATCAGCAAAATAGAAAGCGAAAACAGTTTTTTACGCCCAACCAAATCACCAAAATGGGCCATGACAACCCCGCCTAAGGGCCTAAAAAAGTAACCTGCTGCAAAAATGCCATAAGTATTCAGCATGGCCCAAAAAGGACTTAAGGTGTTAGGGAAAAAGAGGTCGGAAATGATTTTGGCGTAAAACACATAAATTACGAAATCATAAAACTCTAAAGCTCCGCCCAATGAAGAAAGGGCAAGGGTTCGTTTATCTTCTTTATTAAGATAGTTAGCATCCTGCAAAGTTAATTCCTGATCCATTTTTTTACTTAATTGTTGTAATTGAAGTTTGGATATTAATGGAAAAGTGAAGTAAAAGTAAATGGAGGAAATTTGTTCTATGGGGAGGTGCAGATTTTAATCATTCAGATAAGAAAGCTTTAAAACAAAAAGCGCTTTAGATAAAACAAAAACAGATGTAGGAATGACTTTCCTTTTGAGTCGTTCAGCGACACAATAAAACTTGTCATAGCCAGTTTATTAAGAGATTCAAAGGATGAGTGTAGTTTTACCTGTCGCAAAGCGTGGTGAAGATATTTTAAAACTCAGTGCGGCTCCCGTTTCGACAAATGAGTTAAACAGTAATTGGCTTTATCAGCTTGCTGATGCTATGCATGCGACAATGCTTGAGCGTAATGGGGTAGGAATTGCTGCACCGCAAGTTTATATTTCTAAACGGGTCATTATTGTGGCGTCTAGACCAAATCCACGCTATCCCGATGCACCTGAAATGGAAGCTGTGGTCATGGTGAACCCTGAAATTTTAGAGTTCTCAAATGAAACGCTTTTGGGGGAAGAAGGCTGCTTAAGTGTACCAGACGAGCGTGGACAAGTTGAACGTGCAGAAATGGTGAAGGTGAAATATTTAACACTTCAAGGTGAAGTGGTTGAAACGGTTTTTCATGGTTTTCCTGCTCGTATTGTTCAACATGAAGTCGATCATTTAAATGGGATCTTGTTTGTAGAAAGAATAATCTAATCTTCTGTTTAAAGTTTTGAAAAACCTATAATGAGCTTGAAATAAAGAAGCCATCGGAATTACAATACTTATATCGTGATTTTTATTTCACTAAAAAATTATAATTTTAATATTATCAGCAGGTTGTGCTGAAAAATGATCGAAAGTGTAAATCTCCTCATTTAAGGTTACTGACCATGAAAACCCCTCTCCCAGATTATTTGGCAAATGTGATAGAAGCCTGTGAGGTAGATAATAGCGGACATCTAGCTGACTATATTCCAGAGTTAGCAAATGCAAACCCAGACCGATTGGCTTTAGCAATGTCTACGGTAGATGGCGAAATTTATTCAATAGGCGATGATGATATTGAATTCACGATTCAATCGATTTCTAAACCTTTTGTATATGCCTATGTGATGCAACAGCTTGGCATTGATGCGGTACTTGCGAAAGTAGGGGTAGAGCCTTCGGGGGAAGCCTTCAATGAAATTTCCTTGGGTAAAGACGGACGTCCGAAAAACCCGATGATCAACTCTGGCGCAATTACTGTACATTCCTTGATTCAGGTTAAACATGGTTTACATAGCGCAGAAATTTTACGTCGTTTTATGAGCGAGCTTGCAGGACGTGAATTAAGTTTTGATGAGTCTGTCTATGATTCGGAAGTCAAAACAGCGTATCGTAATCTTTCGATCGGTTATATGTTGCGAACTGTCGGAATTTTAGAAACTGACCCTGTCGATATTGTGAATGGTTATATTCGCCAATGTGCAATCTTGGTGACGGTTAAAGATCTGGTACGTATGGGCAGTGTGCTTGCCAATGGCGGAGTCGACCCTAAAACTGGAAAGCGTTTGTTAAACCGATCTGTCGTTAGACAAGTGCTCAGTGTCATGATGAGCTGTGGTATGTATGATGCTGCGGGTGACTGGCTGTCGACTGTAGGTATTCCTGCTAAAAGTGGTGTAGCAGGTGGTATTTTGGGTGTGCTGCCGGGTCAGGTCAGTATTGCTGCTTTTTCACCTCGACTAGATGAGCATGGTCATAGTATTCGGGGTATCGATATTTTAGAACGGTTATCCCGTGACATGGGATTACACCTCATGGAAGGTACACCTTCTGCACAAACCATTGTCCAAAGTCATTACCGTACAGGAAAAGATGCTTCATTAAGTGTGTATGTGCTTCGCGGTGTATTGAAATTTACCGAAGCTGAAATGTTGTTGCGTATTTTACAAGACGAAACGACTGATCAAAGTACCATTGTGATTGATTTGACCCAGATTTCACTCATTCATGATGTGGGTAAACGTATGTTTCTTGAAGGTGTAGATCGACTGATTGATGATGGTCATACACTTGTTTTGGTGGATCCTGAACAACGTTTAGACCATGCGAGAACTGCAAAAGATCGAGAACTTCATGTCTATCATGATTTCGATGATTTACTCGAAAAACATGAAATACGCTCAAAAAAAAAGACTTATAACGACATCGCAGCACTTCTAAACTGTTGAGGTGTTTTTCCTAAATGTCGTTTAAACATCGTACTGAATGCACTGGGGTTGTTATACCCCAGTGATTCGGAAATTTGAGCAATAGATTCACCATTTGCGATTTTACTCAAGGCAAGTGCGATATGCATTTGCTGTATCCATGCCCGATAGGACAGCCCCGTCTCTTTTTGGAACATACGCATTAAGGTTCTCGAACTCGCACCAATATCATCAGCCCAATCTGTTAAGTCTTTTGAGTGATTAGGAGCGTGTAATAACGCTTGGCAAATTTTTAATAATCGTTTGTCTTTTGGCCATGGAATCTGGATAGGTAACAAATTGGCCCGATGAATTTCTTCAAAAATCAAAATTTGTAAAGAACGCGAAAGCTCTTGAGAGGTCACAATATTTGGTGAGTCCTCTCGTTCAATTTCGTTTAAACGAATTAAAAGCTCATGCAAAAGATTGCTCACCCGAATAATAAAGCAATGTTGTCCCATTAAAGCTGCTGCATTTACTTCAACTAAGGCCGTATTTAACTTCACGTGACTCAGTGAAATCACACTGTGCTCTACATTTGCCGGAATCCATAAGGCACACATAGGCGGCACAATCCAGACATTGTTCGGTGTAAACACCTGAATATTTCCTGTGGATGCATACAAAAACTGCGCACGTGTATGCGTATGGGTCGGGGTGATTTCTCGGTAGGCATGCTCGGAAGATAGTCCAATTACAAGTTCAGATAAATCAGACTGAATAAGAGAATCGGACATAATCTATCCTAAAAATTGTCACTTATACGATGATTATTGGAAGATAACTTTATAAGCGACAATTTACAATAAGCACCTTACTTAAAATATTGGAGTTTTTCAGGTATGACGTCTTCAATACAATTGAAAGATGGTATTGCCAATACCGTTGCAAATGATCAGCCTCAAGGAATGATTATTAAAATTGTAGGCGCCGTGGCGGTTGCACATTTACTGAATGATTTGATTCAAGCAGTGCTACCCGCTATCTATCCAATGCTAAAAGCAAACTTTTCGCTGAGTTTTGCTCAAGTTGGCCTGATCTCGTTTGTATATCAAATTACAGGTTCACTGCTGCAGCCTTGGATCGGACTTTATACCGATAAACATCCAAAACCGTATCTTCTGCCACTCGGAATGATGGTTACATTCTGCGGTATTATCTTGTTGGCATTTTCACCAAGTTTTGCCGTGTTGTTATGCGCATCTGCGCTAATTGGGGTGGGATCTGCAACTTTTCACCCTGAAGCTTCACGTGTGGCGCGAATGGCATCGGGCGGGCGCTTTGGTACGGCTCAATCGACTTTCCAAGTGGGCGGAAATACAGGTACTGCCATTGGTCCATTATTAGCAGCGTTATTGATTGTTCCATTTGGGCAGCATGCAGTTGCGGGCTTAGTCATATTTGCACTTTTAGCCATTTGGGTTTTATTTGGTGTAAGCCGCTGGACGGTGAGTCATGCTAAAAATCAGGTCGCTACACGTGTAAACCAAGCACAGAGTAAATTGCATGGCCGTAAGCTCATTATTGCCTTGAGCACGATTAGCGTGTTGATGTTCGCCAAATTTACCTACATTGCCAGCATTAGTAATTACTTTACTTTTTATCTTATTCAAAAGTTCCATATCAGTATTCAGACTGCTCAGTTGCATTTGTTTGCATTCTTAGCTGCCGTTGCTTTAGGCACATTTGCAGGTGGCCCAATTGGTGACAAAATTGGCCGTAAAGCTGTGATTTGGGTTTCATTTGTTGGTATGGCGCCGTTTGCATTAATGATGCCGTATGCAAACTTATTCTGGACAACGGTTTTCTCAATTATTGCTGGTTTGGTGTTGTCGTCGGCTTTTGCTGCCATGGTGGTTTACGCACAAGAAGCTGTTCCGGGCCGTGTGGGCATGATTGCAGGTTTAATGTTCGGTCTGATGTTCGGGGTAAGTGGTATTGCCGCAGCCGGGTTAGGGCATTTAGCCGACATTAACGGCATTGAATGGGTATTTGGTTTATGTTCATTCTTGCCATTACTTGGGTTTGCAACTGCATTTTTACCAAATACAAAAGTTAAATAAATGAAAAGACTCTCAGTCATATGCAGCTGAGAGTCTTTTTTAGCTAAATATAGTTCCAGTTCAAAAGTCTACTTCTGAATACCAAACTTAAATACGGTGACACTGTTATAAGTTTGATTTGGATTTAAACGTGTAGAAGGGAAATTTGGTTGATTCGGGCTATCTGGAAAATGCTGTGTTTCTAATGCTAGCGCGTCTGCTTGTCGATAAAGTACACCATTTGCACCAACAATATTTCCTAATAAATGATTTGCCGTATACATTTGAACGCTTGGTTCAGTGGTTAAAACCTGCATGGTTCGTTTAGATTTTGGATCAACCACACTAGCTGCAAGATTTAACTTTCCTTGAGACTTTTGATTAATTACCCAAGTTTGGTCATAACCATATCCATAGGCCAATTGCTGATGATTCGCTCGAATATCTTTTACAATGGCCTTAGGCGTCCGAAAATCAAAAGGTGTACCCGCCACTGAAGCAATTTCACCTGTTGGTAAAGAGTTTTGATCGGTTACTAATACACGGTCTGCGTTGAGTTGTACCACATGATCTAGTACGCCATAAGGGTTATTACCAGCGCCTGATAAGTTGAAATAACTGTGGTTGGTGAGGTTGATGACTGTAGGCTGATCAGTTTTAGCCTTATATTCAATCTGGAATTCATTTCGATCTGAAAGACTGTAGATCACTTCTACATCTAATTTTCCGGGAAAACCTTGATCACCATTTGGACTGGTTAACTTCAGAGACGCTTTAACGGTTTCACCTTTAGAAACGAGGGGCTTAACTTGCCAAACACGTTTATCAAAACCAGGATTACCACTATGTAATGAATTCGGGCCATTATTTTTTTCAAGATTATACGTTTTTCCATCCAAGCTAAATTTAGCATTGCCAATACGGTTCGCATAACGACCAATCAATCCGCCAAAATGAATGCCTTCTTTGGTATCAGTAACTTCATAGCCTTTTAGGTCATCGAAGCCTAAAACAATATTATTTTGTTTACCTTGGGCATCGGGAGTCAAGATCTGTGTAATTACACCACCGAAACTAATAAAAGATACGGAGACACCATTATTGTTGCTCATGGTGTATAGATCAACTTTTTGACCATTTTGAGTTGTGCCATAGGGTTTTACATTTAACGTTGCTGCATTTGCAAGTTGTGCAACGCTATAAATCGTGACACCTAAAATTACTAATTTTTTCATGCTTATACTCTATATTGTAATAGTTGGACTGGATGAATATAAGATTGATTTTTCATCTTTTTAAAGAGGTTTTTATTATATGTAGTGTTAATAATAATGGAGTAGTTAATGTTAAATATTGGAAAAACTGGTTCAATTTACGCTTATAAAGAAATTAATCTTATGAGCAAAACTCCACGGTAAGCTATTTTTATGAATCATCCCGACTCGGTTTTAAAATTTTCACTTGGTCTTAATGATTTGTCATTTGACTTAGACAACCAGCACATTCGACTTGAACAGGGCTTGGGTTTTGTTGATTCAAAAAGTATCGGCCATGGTGTTATTGATGAGCTTGCTATCGAAAAGATGATTTATTTTATTGAAGAAATCATCGAGTCAAAACCCCTCAGAAATCTAAATATAAGTGGTGTAGCTGTTACATCTGATGCAGCCATGACACAGCTCAGTGAGTTATTTTTTAATGCTAAAAAGCACATCAGCCGTACTGAGCTTGAGCATGGATTTAATGATTTTATTGAGCGTTTGAGCTACTACACAAGCCAAGTGTCTCCAGATCAGCTTTATGTTTTTACCTACTTTGTATTTGTTCGAGAAATGATGCATCACTTAAGAATTGAGGAAATTCAAATCATTTAAAAATTACGTTCTCAATCTGCTAACTCATCATGAATCCAGTTTAAAAATAGCTCAATTTTAGGAATAAATTGATGTGTTCGTGGATACACCAAATGATGAGCAGAAATAGGAATCGATAGTTCATCTGCAAAAACTCTAACTAATTTCCCAGATTCCAAATAATTTTGAGTGAGTAAATTACTTTCTAAAACAAAACCTAGTCCGTGTGTGGCTGCCTCAAGTGACATATAAGAGCGGTCAAAACTTAAAGTGTAGGGAAACTCAGGAATACTTAGACCCTGATGGGCAAACCATTGGGGCCAAGTAACTAAGGTTGAACGCGATAAAATCAGTTCTTTTTTTAATAAATCTTGAGGTTTATGCACAGGGCTGCGTTCAAGTAGCTTAGGGGATGTAAGCACTTCTAGCTTTTCATTACGAATTGTTCTGATTTCTACCCCTGTCCAGTTGGGTAAACCATGACGAATATCAATGTCGATCTTGTCGCGGGTGAAGTGCAAATTTTCATAAGAACACGACAGGTTGACCTGAATCATTGGAAATTTTTCTTTAAATGACTCGAGGCGAGGCAGTAACCAAAGCAAACCAAAACTTGGGGATGAATGAATATATAAACTATCTTTAGGACTTTTATCGGCAGCTTTTTCAGTCGCTAACATCAGGTTGTGCAAAATGGTGGTGACATCTTGAAAATAGCGTTCGCCAGAAGGGGTTAGTGTCACACCACGGGCACCACGAATAAATAAACTCTGCCCAATCATTTCTTCAAGCTTAGCAATTTGATGACTCACTGCCGAAGGCGTGAGATTCAAATGCTCGGCAGCCTTGGCAACATTGCCAAAACGAGCAGTTTGTTCAAAAGCCTGTAATGTTTTAATTGAGGGCATCTGGTTGAAATTGTTTTCACTACTATCCATGAAATGATCCGTTTTAATCCCTAAAACTTATTTAAAAATAGCACAGGCATGAATTTTTTTCATGCCTTGTTGAATTCGAGCTGATTGCTGGGCTTTGTGAAAAAAGAGATTCTAAGTCAGAACTTAGGAAATAAAGCGTAAAAGAGGATTGAACATGTTACTACAAGGAAAAGTGGCATTAATTACTGGTGCAGCATCAGAACGTGGAATTGGGCGAGCAACCGCAGAAATCTTTGCGCAACAAGGTGCTAAAGTCATTATTGTTGATTTAGATATTACTCAAAGCCAAAACGCTGCAAAGGCACTTGGTGAAGGACATTTAGGTCTTGCTGCAAACGTTGCGAACGAAGAACAGGTCAAAGCAGCTGTTGAACAAGCACTACAGCATTATGGCAAGATTGATATTTTAATTAACAATGCTGGCATTACTCAGCCAGTTAAAACCCTCGATATTCAGCGCAATGACTATGACCGTATTTTAGATGTCAGCCTGCGTGGAACCCTGATTATGTCTCAAGCTGTTATTCCATCCATGAAAGCAAATGGTGGTGGAAGCATTGTGTGCTTATCTTCAGTTTCAGCGCAGCGCGGCGGTGGTATTTTTGGCGGGCCACATTATAGCGCTGCCAAAGCAGGTGTGTTAGGTCTAGCAAAAGCGATGGCACGTGAGTTTGGTGGTGACCAGATTCGTGTAAATTCTCTTACTCCAGGTCTAATTCAGACTGATATTACTGGCGGTTTAATGAATGATGACCGTCGTCACGACATTTTGGCAGGTATTCCGCTTGGTCGTTTGGGTAAAGCGCAAGATGTTGCAAATGCAGCATTATTTTTGGCAAGTGATCTGTCAGCTTACTTAACGGGCGTAACACTCGATGTAAATGGTGGCATGCTGATTCATTAAGGCTCGTCATTTAAAAACTAAAAATAGAATGATGGTCACAAGAGGATACTGTGGCCAAATGTAAAGGGATTCGCACGATGGATACATTATTTTCATCTGAAGTAGATACAACGGTGCGTAAGTCGGCGTATCGAAAAATTGCATTTCGGCTCATGCCATTTTTAATGCTTTGTTATTTTTGTGCCTATTTAGATCGAGTAAATGTGGGTTTTGCCAAGCTCCAAATGATGAGCGATTTACAGTTTAGTGAAGCTGTATATGGGTTAGGCGCAGGGATTTTCTTTATTGGTTATTTTCTTTGTGAAGTGCCAAGCAACATCGTACTCCACAAGGTAGGCGCAAGACGTTGGATTGCCCGTATCATGATTACATGGGGAATTTTGTCAGGCTGTTTTGCTTTTGTTCAAACTGAATGGCAATTTTACACCTTACGTTTTTTATTGGGTGTCGCCGAAGCTGGACTAGCTCCGGGTTTGTTGCTCTACCTCACTTATTGGTTCCCATCTTACCGCCGTGCACGCATGACCGTACTTTGGTTTATCGCGATTCCAATTTCGGGAATGATTGGTGGACCACTTTCAGGCTTAATCATGGACCGAATGAGCGGTGTACATGGTTGGTTTGGCTGGCAGTGGATGTTCCTTATTGAAGCCATTCCTACTGTACTTGTTGGCCTGCTTGTACTTGCTGTTTTAAAAGATTCAGTTCAAGACGCCAACTGGTTAACCCAAGACGAAAAGAACTTGGTGAAGCAAGAGCTTGCTCAAGATAACCAGCACAAAGAAGGTCATGCTAGCGTCAAAGAGTTCATCGCAGATAAACGCTTATGGCTACTCGCAGGCATCTATTTTTGTGTCGTGATGGGCCAATATGCCATTACCTTTTGGTTGCCAACTCTCATTCGTAACTCGGGCATTAGTGATAACTGGCATATCGGTTTGCTTACAAGTCTGCCTTATATGTGCGCCATTGTAGTTATGCTTTTGGCAGGGCGTAGTGGTGACCATTTCCAAGAGCGCCGCTGGCACTTAATTATCCCGATGTGTGCAGGCGCTATAGCACTCACACTTGCGACTTTATTCGCTTCAAATCTAACGCTCTCTTTAATTTGCCTTTGCATCGCAGCCTCAGGTGTGCTGACTGCATCCTCTTTATTTTGGATGTTACCGACCAACTTTTTGGGTGGTGTTTCGGCAGCGGCAGGTATTGCCGCAGTGAATAGCTTCGCCAATCTTGCAGGATTTTGCTCACCTTATTTAATCGGTTGGGTCACCACCAACACAGGTTCAAATGCAATCGGCATGTTCTTAATCACAGCAGTATTAATTTTCGGTGCCAGCTTGGTTCTGCGTGTTCCAGCAAAACTGGTCAATCGTTAATAAGGAATAGTAAATGACAATGTTAAATACTGATAAATCAGGCCAAATTGCCGAGTTGCAACAACGTGCCTACCACATTCGCCAACATGCTTTACGCATGGGGCAAGTACAAGGCCAAGGCTATGTTGGACAAGCTTTAGGTGCAGCAGATTTGCTCGCAGTATCTTATTTCCATGCCATGAAATATCAGCCAGAAAACCCTGAATGGGAAGGTCGTGACCGTTTTTATCTATCTATTGGGCACTATGCAATTGCACTCTATGCAGCCTTAATTGAAGCAAAAATTATCCCGCTTGAAGAACTTGAAACCTACGGTGCAGATGACAGTCGTTTACCAATGTCGGGCATGGCTTCATATACACCGGGCATGGAAATTACAGGTGGTTCATTGGGGCAGGGTCTTGGAATTGCGGTCGGTGCATGTTTAGGACTGAAACAGAAAAAGTCGGATGCTTTTGTCTATAACTTACTGTCCGATGGTGAGTTAAATGAAGGCTCAACATGGGAGGCAGTGATGTCTGCTTCTCATTGGAAACTAGATAACCTGATTGCCATTATTGATGTGAATAATCAGCAGGCAGATGGGCACTCCAGCGAAATTTTAGCGTTTGAACCCATTGTAGACCGTTGGCAGTCATTTGGTTGGTACACCCAACGCGTAGATGGCAACGATATGAACGCTTTGCTTGAGGCATTCGATCAGGCACAAAACCATGAGGGAGCATGCCCAAGAGTCATTATTTGTGACACCAAAATGGGTAAAGGCGTGTCGTTCTTGGAAAGCCGCGAAAAAACACACTTCATTCGTGTTGATGAGCATGAATGGGACGATGCTTTAAATATTTTGACCCACTACGGACAGTAAGGAATACACCATGAGCCAGTTAGCCAATCCTCCTAAGAAAAAACTAACCACTTCGGCAATGATTGCTTCTATTGCTGCCGAGGGCCAACCGACCAAACCAGCTCCATTTGGACATGCATTAAATGCCTTGGCAAAAGAGCGTGATGATATTGTGGGCTTATCAGCAGATTTATCAAAATATACTGACCTGCATATTTTTGCTAAAGAAAACCCAGACAAGTTTTTCCAAATGGGTATGGCAGAACAACTTTTAATGAGTGCAGCAGCAGGACTTGCTCGTGAAGGATTTGTTCCCTTTGCGACCACCTATGCTGTGTTTGCATCACGCCGTGCCTATGACTTTATTTGTATGGCGATTGCAGAAGATAACCTCAATGTCAAAATTGTCGCGGCACTTCCGGGTTTAACCACCGGTTACGGGCCAAGCCATCAGGCAACGGATGATATTGCGATTTTCCGCGCTATGCCGAACTTGATGGTCATTGATCCATGTGATGCCTTGGAAATAGAACAGGCGATTCCTCAAATTGCCGCTCATAATGGTCCCGTATATATGCGTTTATTGCGTGGTCAAGTTCCATTAGTGCTCGATAAATACAATTACCAATTTAAATTAGGTAAGGCACAGGTGATTAAACCGGGTAAAGACTTACTCATTATTTCGACTGGCTTATTGACCATGCGTGCGCTTGAGGCAGCGGAAGAGCTTGAAAAAGAGGGCATTGAGGTTTCAGTGTTGCATGTGCCTACTATTAAGCCGCTAGATGAACAGACTATTTTGGATGAAGTCGCTAAAGGTGACCGACCTGTTTTAACTGCCGAAAATCATTCAGTCATTGGTGGGTTAGGGGAAGCTGTCGGCTCACTACTTCTAAGAAATGGTCAACATCCTCGTTTTTACATGATTGGTTTGCCAGATGCATTTTTAGATGCAGGGGCATTACCAACTTTGCATGATCGATATGCTATTTCAACAGAAGCAGTTAAAGAGAAGATTAAGTCACATTTAAAGTAAAAGTAGTATTTTCTTAATGTGGATAGTATGGAAATAGATTCGTTGAAATCCCTTAATCTTAAAGGTTGAGGGATTTTTTATCTCAATATGCTAATGAAATGTAGACATCAATTAACAGGAAGTTGGCTATTTTGAAGGTTTGGTTTAAATAAATATCTGTTATAAGATGAATAAAAATTATAAATAGGATTTGAAAAAATGAAAAAAATACACTTTAGTCTATTAAGTTTTTTAATGTTGGCTGGATGTGGTGAAAATAACCAAAGTATAGTACCAAATAAAGATAATACGTTGTTTATACAAGGCGTTAGTG
Organism: Acinetobacter sp. AYS6; assembly: GCF_025630795.1. Taxonomy (NCBI): domain Bacteria; kingdom Pseudomonadati; phylum Pseudomonadota; class Gammaproteobacteria; order Moraxellales; family Moraxellaceae; genus Acinetobacter; species Acinetobacter sp. AYS6. The sequence goes on along the minus strand of NZ_JAOTNV010000005.1, from coordinate 635,208 downwards.
TTAATGAAAAGGTTGAATTAAACCCAGCCATAACCAACTATGACCTAATTGCTTATGGTAATGAACCTACTGAGGCTGTCTTGATTAATTTAACGGGACAGGAAAAAAAGCTCTTGGGCTCTATTTCATTAAAACCTTATTCAAATATGGCGAGTTTAGATTATTTGGTATGGAAGGATACTTTAAATAAGGCACTTATATGTTTACCACTCTTAACTTGTTTAGATGGTACGACATATAAGATAGAAAATTTCGGGGATAAATTTAAATTGAGTTTGGATTTGAATCAGTCCAAAAATGAGTTCTCAGTAACTTCTATAAATGGAGAGGAGATAGGAAATAGAGTTCCCGTAGTTGTGTCTGGAAATATAAATTTTACGGTTCCTTCAAATTGGCCATTGTTTCAAAAAGATAGGTTTTCAGCTATCAAAGTTAATGATATTGCTATTGATGGAAGTATTTTTAAAATTATAGATTTTGAAGAGTCAAAGCAATATTATAATAATGAATTAATATACACTACAAAAAAATTTACTTTGAAGAAAAATGAAGATATTTCATATTTAAGTATAATATTTTATGAAAATAAGGTGAAAAGTAATGCATTAATTAATTTGGTATATAAAGGTGGGGATTTTGAAAATATAGAGAAATTGAGCGATCAGTTTTGGAAGGAAGATCAAAAAAATATAGAGTTTAATCTCGAAAACATAGAATTGATTGATCATACTAATAATAGGAAACTAAATGTTAGTGTAAATATGAACATGCCTAAAACTTATAGTGACTTACAATTTGGGGATCAAAAAATAGTAATGTTGCCTATTCACAATCGTTATATAGCTACAGTTAAAAATGATCAAAAAATTTATAATCTAGGTTTTGAAAATAGTAATGAATTAATTGATATATCTATCATTCAAGAGCTTGCAGGACATTTAAGCGTTAAAACAATAGTTGGTGAACAAGAGTTCATGTGCGGAAATCGAGAAATCCCTTGTTCTGGCATAACTTCAGATAGTAATAGACAAACCTTTTATTTTCATAATGTAAAAGCAGGAGCAAATACACTTAATGGTATGACTCATATTACAGGAGTATTTGAACAAAAATAAAAAAATCCCCTCAATTGAGGGGATGTTCCTTTAATAACTTAAACAATCGAATCATCTAAATTCGGCCCTAACCAGCGTTTTGCCTCATCAAGTGTCCAACCTTTACGTTTTGCATAATCTTCAAGTTGGTCTTGAGAGATTTTACCCACGTTAAAATATTCACTTTGTGGATGAGAATAATAGAAACCACTGACTGAAGATGGTGGCATCATTGCAAAGTGTTCAGTCAGTTTGGTGCCGATTTTATTGGTAGAACCTAACCAGTCAAACAACACAGCTTTTTCAGAGTGCTCTGGACAAGCTGGGTAACCCGGTGCAGGGCGAATACCCACATATTTCTCTTTAATCAGTTCTTCATTGCTGAGCTGTTCATCAGCTTTATAGCCCCAGAACTCTTTACGAATGCGTTCATGCAAGTGTTCCGCAAAGGCTTCAGCAAAACGGTCAGCCAATGACTGAACTAAAATTGCAGAGTAGTCGTCCCCTTTAGCTTTGTACTCATTTGCCAATTCTTCTGCACCAAAAATCGATACAGTGAATCCGCCCAAGTAGTCCTGTTGCTCACGGTCAGCGCGAATGTAATCTGCTAAAGACAAGTTCGGTTTACCTGTCACTTTGTCAGATTGCTGACGTAAATGCTCAAAAGTATGCGTAACATTTTGACCCGCTTCATCAAATACGCTCACTGTGTCAGCGTCAGTGCGCTGAGCAGGGAACATACCAAATACAGCACGAGCATCAAAACGATTGTTGTCGATAATATCTTTCAACATTACTTGAGCTTGGTTATACAAATCTGTTGCAGCTTCGCCAACCACTTCATCTTCTAAAATTTTCGGGAACTTACCTGCTAAGCTCCAAGAAATGAAGAATGGTGTCCAGTCAAAATATTCGACAAGTGTGGCAAGCGGGTAATTGGTTAAAACTTGAGTTCCCAAAAGATTTGGTTTTGCAGGGACATAACTCTCGTCAATTTTAAAACCGTTTTCAACTGACTCTTTATAAGTCAACTTGGCAGCTTTAGGTTGTTTGTTGGCTAAGCGCTCACGAATTTTGACATATTCAGCACGATGCTCTTCGATGAATTTTCCACGCATTTCTTTTGAAAGCAGGGTCGTTACAACACCTACGGCACGTGAAGCATCTGCAACATAAATCACAGCATCATTTTGATATTGAGGATCAATTTTTACTGCTGTGTGTGCTTTAGAAGTTGTTGCGCCACCAATCAATAAAGGAATATTAAAACCTTTACGTTGCATTTCTTTCGCAACAAACACCATTTCATCTAAAGATGGGGTAATCAGACCTGATAACCCGATAATGTCACATTTTTCATCAATCGCGGTTTGCAAGATTTTCTCGCAAGGCACCATCACACCCAGGTCAACAATGTCGTAACCATTACAGCCGAGTACAACACCTACAATATTTTTACCAATATCGTGTACATCGCCCTTAACAGTTGCCATGAGGACTTTACCTTTAGATTGGCTACCTGTTTTTTCAGCTTCAATGTACGGGTTAAGCCAAGCCACAGCTTGCTTCATGACACGTGCAGATTTTACAACCTGAGGTAAGAACATTTTGCCTGAGCCGAACAAGTCACCAACGACGTTCATACCGTCCATCAAAGCGCCTTCAATTACATCTAAAGGACGTTTGGCTTTTAGGCGAGCTTCTTCTGTGTCTTCGTCAATGTAGGTAGTAATACCTTTAACCAAAGCATATTCAAGACGCTTTTCTACAGGTTCGTTACGCCATTCAAGGTTTTCGGCTTCACGTTGAGTACCACTATGACCACGGAACTTTTCAGCCACTTCAAGCAATTTTTCAGTCGCAGCCTGACCAGATTCACCTTGGTTCTGATTTAAAACGACATCTTCAACTGCATCTTTAAGTTCTTTCGGAATATCATCATAAATTGCCATTTGACCAGCATTTACAATCCCCATGGTCATGCCTTGTTTAATGGCATGGTACAAGAACACAGAGTGAATGGCTTCACGAACAGGCTCATTACCACGGAATGAGAATGAAACGTTCGATACACCACCAGAAATCATGGCGTGAGGTAAGTTCTGTTTAATCCAACCTGTGGCTTCAATAAAATCGACACCATAGTTATTGTGTTCTTCAATCCCTGTTGCAACAGCAAACACGTTCGGGTCAAAAATAATATCTTCAGCAGGGAAGCCGACATCATTAACCAAAATGTCATATGAACGTTTACAGATTTCACGTTTGCGCTCAGCAGTGTCGGCCTGACCTGTTTCATCAAAGGCCATCACAATAATCGCAGCACCATATTGACGGCACAGGCGAGCTTTTTCAACAAACTCGTCATAACCTTCTTTTAAAGAAATTGAGTTAACAACCGGTTTGCCTTGTACACATTTTAAGCCTGCTTCAATGATTTCCCATTTCGATGAGTCAATCATGATCGGCACACGTGAAATGTCTGGCTCAGAAGCCACAAGGTTTAAGAAATGTACCATCGCATTTTGCGAATCGAGCATCCCTTCATCCATATTAATGTCAATAATCTGAGCGCCAGCTTCCACTTGTTGCTGTGCAACTTCTAAAGCTTCGGCAAAGTTTTCTTCACGAATAAGACGTAAGAATTTTTTTGAACCAGTAACGTTAGTACGTTCGCCTACGTTAACGAACAATGAGTCATCATAAATATTAAATGGTTCTAAACCACTTAAGCGGCAAGCTGGTTTAGTTTCAGGAATTTGACGTGGTGCAATGTCTTTTACAGCATTAGCAATGGCACGAATATGATCTGGTGTTGTACCACAGCAACCACCGGTAATATTAATCAAACCACTTTCTGCAAACTCTTTTAAGAAGGCAGCAGTTTGTTCTGGTGTTTCATCATATTCACCAAAAGCATTTGGTAAGCCTGCATTTGGATGAGCAGAAATGAACGTATCAGCAACATCAGACACGGTTTTAACGTGAGGACGCATTGCATCTGCACCAAGGGCGCAGTTGAAACCAATTGAAAGTAAGTCACCATGACGTACCGAGTTCCAGAACGCTTCGGCAGTTTGACCTGTTAAGGTACGACCTGAGGCATCGGTAATGGTTCCCGAAATCATGAGAGGTAATTCATGACCAATTTGTTTAAAGACTTCTTTCACCGCAAAAATTGCAGCTTTACAGTTTAATGTATCAAAAACGGTTTCAATCAGAATGATATCTGCACCGCCTTCAATCAGCGCATGAGTTGCCTCAATATAGTTTTCTTTTAGCTCATCAAAGGTAATGTTACGAAATGCTGGATCATTTACATTGGGTGAAATAGAGCAGGTACGTGATGTCGGACCGAGTACACCTGCTACAAAACGAGGTTTATCTGGAGTCGAATATTTTTCACAGGCTGCTTTAGCTAAACGTGCTGCTTCGCGGTTAATCTCTGGAACAAGATCTTCCATGTGATAATCAGACATTGAAACACGTGTGCCGTTAAAGCTGTTGGTTTCAATAATGTCTGCGCCCGCATCAAGATAAGCTTCATGAATACCTTGAATGATTTCCGGTTGAGTCAGCACAAGAAGGTCATTGTTACCTTTTAAGTCATGTGCCCAATCGGCAAAACGCTCACCACGGTAGTCGGCTTCTTCTAGTTTATGGCGTTGAATCATGGTGCCCATTGCACCATCAATAATCAGAATGCGTTTGGCAAGAAGCGCTTTTAGGGTGGCAAGCGTAGACATAGAAAACCCCGATATTTTACAAATTTAAAAATGCGGCGCTATTGTAACAGAATAGTTGCACAATTGATGAGCTATAACGACCCATCATTCACTTGTAATAGATTCATTAAAAAAACGGCTTCTAATGACAAATAGAGAATGTTTTTTCATCAAATATTCATAAAATGATCATGATATTGAAATATTTCATCTCCAATATTCCGTTTTATGACAATTAGGCTGTTTGAAAAATAGTCATGCAGGTAATTTTTTATATATTTTTGCTTTAAAAATAGTCATAAATAAGGAAGATATAAAATGATTTAAATTATTGTATTTTAAAATAAAAATAAATTGCATAGAGGAAAGGTGCATCAAATGAGGTCAAAATATGAAAAATTGACTTCATCAGACGCCGCTTTGTCATATAATTGTCATAATTTAATTTAAGAATACAGAGGATTTTTCTATCCTCTTACCGTCTGCATGAATTCTAATCTACCCCCTGTTTCGGATTCAAAACTTGCGGCAAACCTGCAAGTCAAATCGACGAATGTACATGTCCCGACACCTAAGTTTTTTATGCCGGTGTTTCTGACGATTATTGTTGCAACACTTATTTATATTGGATTTCAGGTGAGTGCTGATTTAGCGCATGTACCGCCTTTGAGTCTTTATTCGGTTATCCTTTTATCTACAGCACTTTTGATTGCTTTAGGCTTTGAGTTTGTAAATGGCTTCCACGATACTGCAAATGCAGTCGCGACAGTGATTTACACCAATGCTTTACCTGCACCGGTAGCAGTTATGTGGGCAGGTTTTTGTAATTTTCTTGGGGTAATGGTTGCAAGCGGCGCAGTCGCTTACGGTATTATTGCATTGTTGCCTGTTGAATTGATTATGAACATGGGCAGTGGTGCAGGTTTCGCAATGGTTTTTGCGCTTCTTATTGCTGCGATTCTTTGGAACTTAGGAACTTGGTTCTTAGGTATTCCTGCGTCTAGCTCTCATACCTTGATTGGTTCAATCTTGGGTGTGGGCATTATGAACCATCTATTGAGTGCATCGACTGGCGTAACGACCAGTGGTGTTGATATGGATCAGGTGATTAAAGTCGGTAAGGCATTATTGTTTTCACCTTTAATTGGTTTTGCTTTTGCAGCGATTGTCTTCTTGTTAGTTAAAACTGTTTTTAAACGCCAATTAGAATTATTCCAGCCACCAGAAGGTAATAAACCACCTCCAGCAATCATTCGTGCAATTTTAATCTTTACCTGCACAGGCGTAAGTTTTGCACATGGTTCAAATGACGGTCAAAAAGGTATGGGTCTCATCATGCTGATTTTGGTTGGTCTGGTGCCGTTGGCTTATTCATTAAATAAAAACCTTGATACACAACAAGTTCAATCATTCCATCAGCTTTCTTCTCAAACTGCCGTATTTTTGAATCAAAATCAGCCAGAATTAACCGATGAAAAAGCACGTGTTATTTTGACTAAATATATTCAAACTAAACAGCAAACTCCAGAAGTAGTGCCTGCATTGGCAAGCCTGACTGATCATTTGGGTGAGCGTGTTTCTAGCTATAGCAACTTAAAAGACATTCCTGAAGCCGCAATTAGCGAAATTCGTAATGACATGTATTTAAGCACCACATCGTTTAAACGTTTGGATAAAGCGAATGCATTACCAAAAATGGATCAGTCACAAGAAAAACTTGTGAAAGAATACCGTAGTAGCTTAGATTCATTCTTACAATACATTCCAACTTGGGTGAAAGTAGCCGTTGCTTTGGCACTTGGCTTAGGCACCATGGTGGGTTGGAAACGTATTGTTGTGACTGTAGGTGAGCGTATTGGTAAGCATCACATGACTTATGGTCAAGGGATGTCTGCTGAGCTTGTAGCAATGAGTACAATTGCAGCTGCTGATGGTTTAGGTATGCCTGTTTCAACAACACACGTTTTAAACAGTGCTGTTGCAGGTACCATGGTCGCGAATAGATCAGGCTTAAACTTCAATACAGTTAAAACAATTTTATCTGCATGGGTATTTACTCTTCCTGCAACAATCTGTTTGTCAGGCGGTTTGTACTGGTTATTCTTGCAGTTTGTATAAAAGCATTTAAAAAACTTAAAGCCACTGTTTACAGTGGCTTTTTTATTTGTTTCTTTTTAAAGTTCAGTCTATTTTCATGTACATTCAATTATAAATTAACAAGTCGTTATAGAGCATCAAGCAGCTTTAAGGCTGGGCTTAAAACTTTGATATTAGGATAGATTATGGATGCGGTTCAAATAGATCAGCTAAAACAACAATTTCCACTTATTCAAACATTACAAGATTATCAAGAAACATTTTGGTTTATGCCTCATCGTTATTCTTTAACAGAAGCTTTAGAAAAAGTGGGGCTTACAGCAGAGGACGTAAGTGACGCGGAAGCAAGGCTAGCGCGTTTCGCACCTTATTTGGCAAAGGTATTTCCTGAAACTCAATCGCAACATGGAAAAATTGAATCAGGTATCGTTGAAATTGTGAACATGCAAAAGGCACTTTCTTCAACAGAACAAGTGCAATTGAGTGGAGCATTCTGGCTAAAAAAAGATAGTCATTTACCTATTTCTGGCTCAATTAAAGCACGTGGTGGCATTTACGAAGTGCTCACACATGCCGAAAAACTTGCCATGCAGGCAGGCTTACTTAAGCCAGAAGATGATTACAGTAAGTTAGATCAAGATTCATTTCGAACGTTCTTTTCTAAGTACCAAATTGCAGTAGGTTCTACAGGCAACCTAGGGCTTTCGATTGGCATCATGAGCGCCAAACTCGGTTTTAGAGTCACCGTTCATATGTCTGCTGATGCGAGGCAGTGGAAGAAAGACAAACTACGTTCACTGGGCGTTAATGTTGTGGAATATGCCAGTGATTATGGCGTAGCTGTTGAAGAGGGACGAAAAGCAGCAGAGCAAGATCCACATTGTTTTTTCATTGATGATGAAAACTCAAAAACATTATTTTTAGGCTATGCCGTTGCAGGAATACGTCTAAAACAGCAATTTGAGCAAAAACAAATTAAAGTTGATGCTGAACACCCATTATTTGTTTATTTGCCGTGTGGCGTTGGTGGTGGCCCTGGTGGGGTGAGTTTTGGATTAAAACTGGCTTTTGGTGAGCATGTACATTGTATCTTTGCAGAACCCACCCATTCACCATGTATGTTACTGGGTGTCCACACAGGCTTGCATGATCAGATTTCAGTAAATGACATTGGCATCGATAATGTTACAGCCGCAGATGGGCTTGCGGTAGGCCGTGCTTCAGGTTTTGTGGGACGTGCTATGCAGCAGTTAATTGATGGCTATTACACCATTGATGATAAACGTTTATATGAGCTCATTGCGCTTTTAAATCAAACCGAAAATATTCAGCTTGAGCCTTCTGCGGTAGCAGGAATGATGGGACCCTATTATGTCCAAACGAGTCCGGATTATTTGGCTTTACATCAATTATCAGCTGAGAAATTACAACAGGCAACCCATGTAATATGGGCGACAGGAGGCGGTATGGTGCCGTCTGATGAAATGCAAAAATATCTCTCACACTTTCAAAATAAATAAATACAGAAAGAAGCCCAATTCTAGAATTGGGCTTCAATCAAATTATTTTTTAGATGATTTTCCAAAAGGTAGTTTTTCGGTCGCGAAGCCATAGATTGCCGCAAAAGGCAGGGCAGTTCTTGCTAAATAAGCAACACGCCACAATCCACCGTGGTTGGCACCTTCCATCATGAGTTCAAGCGGATGGTCCAATTCAGTTTCAGGATTTGCCACAGAAGACTCATTTCTTAAGTCATGAATCCAGATTGCCGCCATAATGGCATTGGTCGTTTCAGGGCTAAAGGCCTCTACATCAAAAAGCTCAGCACCATTAAAAGCAGCTTTCAGTAATGGATTTTTAGTCACAGAGTGGGTAGTTGTAGATGGAGCAATATTAATACTTACGTGTTGACCCTGATGGCGAGCTAAAATAGCACGCCATTGTTGAATGCGTTTTGCCAAAGCATAATTTGGCCCTTGCTCAACGACTAGGCAGTCGGCAATACCATAAGTTTTTCCATTTTCACAAGCAATTAAGTCTTGATAAGGCGCTTGAAAAAAACGCTTTAACGAAAGTGTAGAAACGCCTTTTACCGCCAGTTTTTGTATTTTAGTACGTGATTTAAACTTCTCTTGAGCAGCATTGGCTACTTCTTTAGGAACCGCATAAACATCGGTTGGCGTGCACATAAACATAAGGCTCGTATCAGGCTTATGTTCGCTCACAAATTGCATAATGCTATCCATTGCCATGGAAACGCGCACATGCTTTTCACCATCTAAATAGGCGATTGCGGCCAAATCTAACTTTTGTGGAAACTGCACTAGCCACTGTGCAATCTCTGGTAATTGAGTCAATAAATTTGCACCCAATTTATCTTTTAGCTCGGAAGCTTTTGCCGAAGAATCAATTTGTTCAACACTGGGTGCAATCAGAGTTGCGTTTCCTTGTTGAATCGTATTTAAAATTTTGCCCCAGACACGTGGGTTAGGTAAGTCGACTGCAATAATATTTGCTTTCCATTTAGCCAACCAAGGTAGAGGGCCAGCTTCTGAGGCTGCACCAAACAGCACCATGGTACGGTCAGATAAATCAAACCATTCTGGATGGGCAGTAGCTTCACGTAAGGCTTTTGCATGACTTGGTTCAATAATACCAGCCTCTTCCCAACGTTGAATTTGGTCCAATAAGCTTTGCCCACTGAGTTTTTGTCCTTTGTAAGGAACGTACCACTCTGGAGCTGCTTCACTTTCACCTTTAAGTTTGACTGTATGAAGTGGCGTAGATGAAGCAATATGAACCGCATCTTTTAAAAGATAATGTTTATTATCACGATAATAGTCAAAAATATGATGGGCTTTATGCAAACCTTGCTTAGCAATAGTAATGGGGTTGCTACTATTTGAGATTCCTTGTTTAACAAGTGCTTTAAAATAGGTAGGGTAGTTTTTTCGCCAGTTTTTTTCATTCAGCACTTGTTGCGCGGTTTTATTATCTACAACAGATAAAGCCTCTGACAAAATCTCTTGGCCTGTAAGAGATGTGCTTTGTTTTTTTGTTGAGGCGTGTACTGGAAATTGTAGACCTTCGACTTGACTTGTGCTGGACATAAAATATCTCGTTATACGACTGGGTTAATATACAGGTGTATACATTATCTATGCCAACGAAAGGAAACGAGTGGCAATAACTGACAAAATAATATTGATTATTTATGTGATGAAACATGAAGGAGCAATTTATTATGATAAATCTATCTCATTTTCGCCTTAATTTTTTTCACATTTTTAGAACATTTTTATAGACTTATGTTACATAAATGATTATTTTGTATTAAGCGAATACATCAGTTTTAACCTGAAGGTAAAATGAGCAAAATGTATCAATAATACAGATACAGAAATGATTAAAAACTAGACTTTTTTATTAAAAGATAAGAAAAGTCAGACTGAATAAGAAAGAATTGGGGTGAAACTAGATAGAAGACAACATAAGATTGTCTTTTAAAAATCTTGGGGATATGGTGATTTTTTTGCACCATAATTTTCTAGTTTCATCCCATCTATTTTTGGGTTGGAACCCTCCATTTGGGTACTCACTTGTTTGAACTTTATTTCTTTAAAGTAACTTCAAAATTACTTTAAAAGAAGAGTATCTCTAACACCGTCCTTTTTTCGCTTGTCCTGGTGGGCAAAAGTCTCCAGGATGGTTGTGATAAGGTGAGTCGGGATCAATCACAATACTACCTTCACGTGTATGAACTGCACAGGCTGATAATGACATTGTGAAAATTGTTGCTGCACAAAGAAATAATATTTTCATCATGTTCTCAATTTTTTATCATTCTCCTTTGTACTATAGAAATATATTGATTATTTTTCGATCTACTTTTCGTTAAGAATATCTTTAATAATTTTGATTAAAAGAAACTAAACAGACCGTAAAATTGTTCGAAAGCCCACATGAGTTGCTGCCAAATCAAAGTCTTGAGGATAGCGGCTACTGTTTCGATAACGTGAACAATAATTTTGAGCACAAAGAAAAGATCCGCCTTTAATTACATATTGTGTACTGGTGATTTGTTGTTGTCTTAAATCAGAATAATTTCCCATATGTTGATCATGAGCCCCTTGATATGGAGATGATGTCCATTCCCATACATTTCCAATCATATCAAATAGTTTGAAATTATTAGGCGCAAAGCATCCAACCGGGGCAACACCTTTAAAGTGATCTTGATTTAGGTTTTGAAAAGGGAACTCACCTTGCCAGTAATTTGCTTGGGGATGTTGGTGTTCATCGGTAGGGGCTTGATGTAAGGGCGTATCAGTTTTTGAATTGACTTTAGCTGCATATTCCCATTCTAGTTCTGTTGGTAAATCATGTCCTAGCCAGACTGCATAATGTTCAGCATCATTTTTACTCACATATCGCACAGGTTCATTCGGATTAGCTAGGGCGCCAGTACTGCCATTTGGGGTTTTCCATGTATAACCTGATTTTAGCTGCCACCATTGCTGTGGATGATGAGAGTCTGGTGAAAAAACTGCAGCCTGCTTTTGTTTTTCGGCATCTGTAATATAGCCTGTGGCTTTCACGAAGCTTGCAAATTGAGCAACGGTAACTTCTGTCTGATCAATCCAGAATCCTTTGACTTCCCGTTGTTTTTTTCCAAAATTAAGTTCATCTGGATAGGCTTTTTCAGAACCAAAATTGAAATGCCCATCAGCAATTAAAACCATCCCAGCGGTAGGTTGTTTGAGCCAACCTTTAGGTAGTCCCGTGTAGTTTTTACACTTTTCAATAGAGCCTAAGTCAGCTAAAGAAGTTTGCTGCTGTAACGAGGGTGCAAATTCAGAAACTTGTGAAGATTGACTACAGCCCGTCATAAAAGACAGGCTGATGGTTGTAACTAAAAATGGTTTCAATTTCATTTGGCGTTGTATTCCTGCACGCCATTCTTTTCAGTATATTTTTGATAAACTGATAAGAGCTCTTGCACTTTAGCAGGATAAAGCTGAGCAACGTTTTGTCTTTCCCCTCGATCCGTTTTAATGTTGTATAGCTCCCATGTTCCTGTGCCTAATTCAGGGCGTCCTTGAAGGGCAATTTTCCACTCTCCTTGTTTTGCATATTTGCTGCCATGTAACTCATCAGCAAAACTAAAATTTTCGGGGCGAATCGTGGTTGTTTTATTTTCAAGCAAAGGTTTCCATGAAACCCCTGATGGCGTATTAATGGTACGACCATTATATTGGCCTTGAGGTACGGGAATATGAGCATATTCTAGTAAAGTTGGGAAAACATCGAGTACTGATGCAAAGCTATGATTAGTTTCTTCTGCTTTTTTCTGGTTCGGTAATTTCACAATAGCAGGCGCTGTGGTTGCACCTTCGCCAGCTGTATCCTTCCATAAATGGAATGGTGCGGCACTCACTTCGGCCCAACGTGGTCCAATATAGTGATACGAAGTAGGCGTGCCCACATTTGTTACTGAGTTATCAAAACCAGATTCGCTGCCATATCCGCCACGTACAAAACCTTCTGCACCGTTATCGGAAACAAAGAAAATTAAAGTATTGTCATAAAGATTATTTTGTTTGAGGTATTGAATAATTCGGCCCACATTGGCATCGAGATTTTCAACCATGCCTGCATAAATTTCCATTTTACGGGCTTCAAGCGCTTTTTGTTCAGCTGTTAACTCATCCCATTTTCCATATTTTTGTGGAGCATTCTGTGTCGCAATTGGTTCTGCTGCATCAAAGTTTGCAGGGATAATCCCGAGCTGTTTTTGCCTAGCAATACGTGCATTACGAATAGCATCGTAACCGACATCATAAACTCCACGGTATTTTTCACGGTATTCAGCAGGTGCCTGAATGGGCCAGTGAGGTGCTGTATAGGCCGCGTAAGCAAAGAACGGTTTGCCGCTATTTTTGCCTGAGTCTAAGTAGCTTAGTAATTTATCGGTAAAATAATTTGTCGAGAAAAAGTCATCAGGCAATGCCGAAACAGGAATAACTTGACCATCTTCTGTATAGGTTGAATTTCGCTTAAAGGCACTCGGCGCTTGCTTAAAGTGGTGATCTAGACCTTGTAATAAGGTAAATGAATGGTCAAAACCTTTGGCGTGTGCATTTGTTTCAGGGGTTAGCCCTAAATGCCATTTACCGCTGATATAAGTGCGATAGCCATTATCTTTAAGTACTTGTGCGATGGATAGCGAACGGTCGTTTAAATACCCTTCGTAACCTGGCTGTCCTTTCAAACGCTCTGGCGTGAGTTCAGCCATTGCACCAATGCCAGCTAAATGGTGATCAGTCCCAGAAATAAGTTGAGAGCGTGTCGGAGAACAGGTTGGGGCGGTATGATAGTCGGTTAAAAGGCGACCTTCTTGAGCCAAACTATCAATATTAGGGGTATGAATTTCTCCACCAAAAGCTCCTAAATCTGAATAGCCTAAGTCATCAGCCATAATAAATAAGATATTCGGTTGCTTAGGTGTGCTTACGACATTTTCTTGATTATCGTTGTCATTACATCCAGCCAAAGATAAGCTAAATAAAGCAATGGAAAGGCTAGATAAAATTGCTTTGTACTTCATTGTATCATCTGAATTATTAAAAGAATTGGCATGAGTTTAATCAGATGGTTTTTGCAATCAAAACAACGAATTGATCAAAGAAAATCAGAAAAAAGACTGAGAATTTATGGTGATAAACAAATGAGAAAAAAAGAAAAGCCCATAACGGGCTTTTTCTTAGATTTATATACTTTAGAAAGGAAGGCGAGTGAGTTGGTCTAAGAAATGTGGAATGACTTTTGGCTCAAGTAAAATGGTTACGATGATCCCGTAAGCTGCACCCCACAAATGAGCGCTGTGGTTGATATGACTATTACCGCGCTTACCAGCCCAAATACTGTACGCCACATATAAAATCGCAAAAATAATAGCGGGTACAGGAATGAAAAATACAAAAATCAGTTTCCATGGCTGGAACAGAATATAAGCAAATAAAACAGCTGAAACAGCACCAGACGCACCTAGGCTTGCCCAATTCGCATCAGTCTTGTGTTGTAGATAGCTTGGTAAAATTGCGAAGATTAAGCCACCTAAGTAGAACAACACAAAACCCATGTCATAAAAATACTGGCGATAAAAACTTTCAATAATACTGCCAAAGAAAAACAGGGTGATCATGTTAAAGAGTAGATGGGTTCCATCGGCATGGATAAAGCCATGAGTAATGAAGCGATCAATTTGTCCACGTTGCATTGCAGGCGGCCAAAAAATCAACCGGTTCATCACGTTCTGGTTGCTAAAAGCAAGTAAAGAGATAATGACCGTAATAATAATAAGAGTAACTGTATGGTTAAATGGCAAATGCAACATAAGAAATATTTAAAAAATGATCAATACTGGCCCAATAATGCCATTAAAAACTTAACTTGAAACCCTGTTGTGTATAAATCCGACAAATTTAGTTGATTTTTTTTAAATCCACCTCATCTTCGGTTAATATAAAGGCATCAGCTTGAGGAATATTGTTATGTCGACTGAGAACACCAACACTGCTGTTGCAGAAGAAATTCCAAACCTTTTGATTACACCATCTGCACAAGAGTATTTGCACGATTTATTGTCGAAGCAAAATACTCCGGGAATTGGCGTTCGAGTTTTTGTTGAACATCCAGGTACGCCACGTGCAGAGTGCTGTATGGCATATAGTGCACCAGAAGAAGTAGTCCCAACGGATTATAAACAGGACTATCCTGATTTTCCTGCATATATTGATGCGCCATCGATTCCTTATCTTTTAGATGCTGTAATTGATTACAATAAGGACCGTTTTGGTGGTCAGCTCACTTTCCGTGCACCGAATTCTAAAGTTCCACGTGTTGGTCCAGATGCATCAATTGAAGAACGTATTACTTACATTCTTCAAGCAGAAATTAACCCAGGTCTTGCAGGGCATGGCGGAAATTGTAGTTTGGTAGAAGTACAAGATGACCCAGAACATGGTTTAACTGCTGTATTGAAATTTGGTGGTGGTTGCCAAGGCTGTTCTGCAATTGACGTTACCTTGAAACAGGGCGTTGAAACTACTTTAAAAGAGCAGATTCCTGAGCTTCAACGTGTGGTTGACCAAACTGACCATACGCAAGCTGAAGGTGCTTATTTCAAATAATTAAATTATTTGAAAAGTGAAATAAAAAAGCCTCGTAATGAGGTTTTTTTATGGCTATCAATTGAAAATAATTATCAATATTGTTTATTTTATCATTTAAATTTGTTACATTTGTTTAAGTAAAACTTAATATTTATTCATAATTTAATGTGTTGGAGTCGGATATGACGAAAAGTATTTTCCAATCTGTATTATCAATTTCGGTACTTACAGTAATGTTTCCTACGGCTTATGCCGCTGAAAGTGAAAATATTTTAGTTGATTCTTCTATAAAAAATAAAAAAGAAGGTGAAGTTGCACAATTAGAAAAAATAGTCGTGACAGCAAGTGGTTTTGAACAAAATATAAAAAAAGCAGCAGCTTCTATTTCGGTTTTAACTCAAGATGAGATTAATAAAAAAGCATATCGTGATGTAACTGATGCACTTAAAGATGTGCCTGGAGTGGTTGTTACAGGTGGGGGAAGCTCATCTGATATCAGTATTCGTGGAATGGGAAGTACATATACAGTCATTATGGTTGATGGTAAGAAGGTAAATAC
Organism: Acinetobacter sp. AYS6; assembly: GCF_025630795.1. Taxonomy (NCBI): domain Bacteria; kingdom Pseudomonadati; phylum Pseudomonadota; class Gammaproteobacteria; order Moraxellales; family Moraxellaceae; genus Acinetobacter; species Acinetobacter sp. AYS6. The sequence continues at coordinate 619,559 of NZ_JAOTNV010000005.1, read as the reverse complement.
ACGTTCTGTGCGCCCTAACAGTGATAACTCAGGTATTGAGCAAGGTTGGTTACCGGGAATTGAAAGTATCGAACGTATTGAAGTTATTCGTGGACCAATGTCTGGTCTATACGGTTCAGATGCGATGGGTGGTGTTATCAATATCATTACTAAAAAAGTTGCAGATGTTTGGAACAGTTCAGTTAAGTTAGACACAACAATTCAAGAAAATAATAAATCTGGAAATCTTTACCAAGCCAATACTTATGTTTCTGGCCCATTAATTAAGAATTTACTTGGATTAAAAGCCAATGGCACATTTTCACAAAGAGATGAAGATGAAATTATTGGTGGTTATAACAAACAAAAAATTCGGGCAGGTGGGACTACTTTAAGCCTTACACCAAATGATCAACATACGATTGAACTTGAATACCAGCGTTCTATTCAAAATCGTAATGCGACCATTGGAAAAACGGTTTCACCTGTTCAAACTGGCCGTAATCCACCAGCGGATTCATTAACAGACTACTACCGTACAGAATATAGTTTAACGCACCGTGGTGATATTGGTCCTGTGAAGACTCATTCTTATATTCAACGCGAAGAAAATAAGAACCCGTCTAGAAATATGGAAGCTGTAAATACTACATTTAACACCCTTAACCAGATCACACTCGCAAATCATGCGCTTAGCGTGGGCGGCAGTTATCTCAAAGAGGAATTAGATGATTTAGGTAATCAATTAAAAGTGGGTGGATCACAGCCTGTTTCTAATTTAGATCGTTATAGTTGGGCGTTATTTGCAGAAGATGCATGGAATATTATTGATCCTTTCACTTTAACAATGTCATTACGAATGGATCAGGACGAAAAATTTGGAGATCATTTCAGTCCTAAATTATATGGGGTATGGACTTTAAATGATAACTGGATTATTAAAGGCGGTGTATCAACAGGCTATAAAACACCTGCATTAAGAGCGACTGTAGCAGAATGGGGACAAGCGACAGGAGGGAGCAGTTCTGCAGGAGTAATTGTTGGTAATCCTAATCTAAAACCTGAAAAAAGTACGAACTATGAGCTTTCATTCTCTTGGGATAATCTTGATAACTTGAATGCGGGTTTAACGATTTTTAATAGTGAATTTAAAGATAAAATTACAGAAGTTAGAACCTGTTCAGGTGAGGCAGGCGCTCGCGAGTGTAAGTGGTTAGGTCTGGATTTTGATTTTGTCAGTCAACGTACAAATGTAGATAAAGCCAATATGAGGGGTGTTGAAGCGACATTTGGTTGGTTGATTTCACCAGATTTAAAAATGAACGCCAATTATACTTATACCGATACTGAACAAAAAAGTGGTCAATTTAAAGGTCAACCTTTAAACGAAATGCCAGAACATATGTTTAATACTACCTTAGATTGGCAAGTTAATGACTTAGTAAATATGTGGAGTCGTTTGAATTTCCGTAGTAAAACTTCTGAATATTTAAGTCGAACCTCAATGGCTGAAGGAAAGCCTGCTTATGGATTGGTTGATGTTGGTATGAACTATAAACCGACTGACAAGATCCAATTTGCGGCAGGTATTTACAACTTATTTGATAAAGACATAGATGTGGCAACTTATAATTATGTTTTAGATGGGCGTCGCTATAATTTAGGAATAATTTATAAATTCTAAGCGATTAAATAACAAAGGCGCTTTAAGCGCCTTTGTTATTTAAAATATTTAATGCTTTTTCAGAATAATAAAATTTTTCTAAGTGAACACGGGCACGTCGTCTTAAATGTCCTGTTGTAACTAACTGCTGTAATACAGGGACAAGCAACTGAGACAGTTCGTGTTGAATTAAGTTTTCATCGATATTGAGGTCACGAAGTAACAAGTCAAAATTACGTTCCTGATTTCGAACATACCAAGTATAGATACCATCATGTACTTGTTGTTTCAGGTAAGAAGTTTGGCGCATGTGGTCCCAGATTTCATGCCCTAAACCCACAGTTTTTGATAAATCCTGAACCTCTATATAATTTTTTAAAACAGAAAGCGGCATGGCTTTAACTTTATGCCAAACATTTGCCTGAAAATGATAGAGCTTATCATTGTCAAAATGTTGGTTTAAAACACGCTCACTCATTTGGCTCAGTTTTAAAATATTCTTTTGCAAATAATGATTAATCGTATCGTCTAGATTCGAATCGGTCACAGTTTCTAGAACCGATTTTCCCATTTTCATAAAACGGCCTACACCTGGCACACGTTTTGACATAGATTCATCTAAGTAATCATGCATTGTTTGTTGAATCAGTTGAGTCAAAAGTGCTGAAAATGCAGGATTATTAACTATCGTTTTAATGATTTTTTTACGATGCTCTTCTTTACTTGCAACGTATTGTGCAATTCCATCAATGGTTAAAACAGGAATAACATCTTCAATTGTTGTACTGTCATTGATTGGATGTATAAGTGCAAAACGAATATGTTCTGCAATTTGTTCAATCAGAAAATCAGAAGCAGGAGTATCTAAAATCTGTTTTTGAATGAGTTGCTGAATATGCTCAAAAGTCCAGAGGTGCTGTAGTTGCCGACTACCCAACCAATGATAAAATTGCTCAAACTCTTGCTGGATGGTATTGGCCTGAGCAAACTCTTCATCTAAAAAATCTAGATGAGCTTCAATGAGTTTTTCTATGAATGGCTGAGTAGACATAAGGTCTCGCAAGTCTGAAAATTGGAATTAGGGAGTACTGGTTTTAGTGGTCTGATTGGCCTCGACTTTTAATAAAAAAGGCAAATATTGCTGAACCACTAATTGCTCAGCTTCCAAGATTGGCATATGGCCAACATTCTCTAAAATAACCGGAGGTTGGGCATTTTTTAAAAGTCGTTTTAGTTCACTAGCGACTTCTACATTAATAATCTTATCCTGTTTACCCCATAAAATCAGTGTTGGTGCATCAATCGTCTTTGTTAAAACTGCAAATGAGTCGGGGGTGTAAACTTTATTGAGTGCAATAAGCTGATCAACCAGTTTTTGAGTTTGAGGTGCTTGATTAATCATGAGCTTTTCTTGAGCTTCCAGAAACTCTTTAGGGATAAATGGCGGGCTAAACATGGTTTGCTTTAACAAATAGTTAAAGTCTCCCTTTTTAGACACTAACAGCTGCTTTAAGTAGACAGGATCTTTTAAGTAAATTGTATTTGCAGAACGGAAAATTCCGCCACTATCAACCAAGAATAGGCTTTTTGTTTCAAATGGATATTGTCCGGCATAGAGCAGGGCAATTGAGCCACCCAGTGAATGCCCAGCAATATGGATTGGACCTTTTAAATTTGCGGCTTCGATAAAACGTCGTAATTTTTCAGCAAGATTAGGAACAGAATAATCAAAGTCCTGCGTAACTACAGTTTCACCACTGCCCGGTAGATCTGGAATAATGACATGATAATTTGCTGTCAGATAACGAGCGACACGGTTCCAGTTATCACGACTACCTCCCAATCCATGGATGAGTAACAAAGTAGGTTTGCTGGTAGAGCCACCTTCACTATAAGACCATTTTACATCGCCAACTTTTAAACTTTTGCTTTGTAGACCTGCCCAGTTTCGCTCTTGCTGTAAGATATTTTGAAAGCTCACATCAATTGTATCTGCTGCTTTTGTCTGCGAAATACCCATTACTGTGGTAAGACTACATGCTACGGTAAATGCTATAGCAGCTTTTTTAAAAGCAGTTTGAGTTGATACAAACAGTGTTGTCATAAGATTTCATCCTTGAAGCGTGAGCGATTGGAAAATTATTGAAAAACTTTGCCAATGAGTCATTTGCCAAACGATTAAAAGGGAGAAAATTATAGTCAATCCATTTGCTAAAGTATGTCTATTTTTTCACTAAACAGTAGGGAATTTGAGGTTAAATCCACCTTAAAATGAATTAAGGATATTTAAATTTTTTCATGACAAAGGATTTATTTTTTGTCAGTGACATTCAAATTTTGACACATTAAAATGATTTCTAACCTTGAAAAAACAATGGAAATATAAAATGCCTACTGCGCAAGAAGTTTTAGATCGTCTGAAAGCTGGTAATCAACGATTTGTAAATGGAAATACTTCCCTTGCAAAAACCTTATCGCATCATGAACGCGCTGAAATGGCAAAGGATCAAAATCCGTTTGCGATTGTATTAGGCTGTTCAGATTCTCGTGTTCCAGCAGAAATGGTATTTGATCAAGGTCTTGGTGACTTATTCGTAATCCGTGTTGCTGGTAATGTGGTTGCTCCTTCACAAGTTGGTAGTGTTGAGTTCGCGGCAGAACGCTATGACTGTCCAGTTGTTGTTGTATTAGGGCATAGTCATTGTGGCGCTATTCAGGCGACAATTGATACGTTGATGAACCCTGATCAACCGCCATCATCTAACTTAATGTCGATTGTGAACCGTGTTCGTCCATCAGTTGAAATTTTAATGCAAACTGACTTAAAAAATGATTTGAAAAAATTATCGTGTCATGCGGTACGTTCAAACGTTTTTGCGTCGGTCAATCAGTTACGTCATGGTTCAAGTGTGCTTGAAAGCTTGATTGCGAAAGGTGAGTTGATTGTTGTGGGTGCAGAATACTCACTAGAAACTGGTGAAGTTACTTTCTTTGATTTTTAATTAGATTAACAATAATTATTAAAACTAAAAGGTGCCTACAGGGCACCTTTTATATATGGATAAGCTAAATTAAGTAATTTTGATTGTGCTTGAGCATTTGGATGAATCAAGTCATTTTGCATAAGCTGTTTTTGACCTGCAACACCATCGAGGAAAAACGGAAGTAATTTCACCTGATATTTTTGGCTGACAACTTTATAGTTATTTTCAAAAGCTTTGCTATATGCAGCCCCATAATTTGGCGGAATTTTCATGCCAAAAAGAATAACCTGGGCTTTTTGTTTTTGGCTTAATTGAATGAGCTGATCCAGATTTTTTTGAATCATCTGTGGTGGCTGACCACGTAAACCATCATTTCCACCTAATTCAATCACGACCACATTAGGTTTATAGGACTGTAATAATTTAGGTAAACGGGCTAAAGCGCCGCTGGTTGTTTCTCCACTAACACTTGCATTGACCACTTTGTGTTGTTTGGGATACTGTTGGTCTAAGCGTTTTTGCAGTAATTGTACCCAACCTTGTTTAGGATCAATTCCGTAACCGGCACTAATACTATCTCCTAAAATTAAAATAGTTTTCGCCGATACAAGCATGGGCAACATACTTAATGAGATGAGCATGATGCTTTTAGAACCAATCAAAAAAGATTTATACATTTGTACTTCGACCCTGATTCTGAATACATAGGACTTTTCACATCATGCCACAACCCATCATTGCTGCCCATCAAGTTACACAAACTATTCAGATTAACCAAAATCAGTTTACGATTTTAAAAAATATCGATTTAGAGATTTTTGAAGGGGAGCAGGTGGCAATTACTGGGCGTTCCGGCTCAGGTAAATCAACATTATTGGGAATTTTGGCAACTTTAGATCAACCAACTGAAGGAGAAGTCTGGTTATGTGGTCAAGCTGTTCATCAATTAACAGAGGAACAACGCGCCCAAATCAGAATGCAGCATATTGGTTTTGTATTTCAGTCTTTCCAACTTTTGCCTCAGTTGAGCGCGCTTGAAAATGTGATGTTGCCCTTACGATTACGTAAAGATTTTGATTATAAATCCGCAGAGAAAAAAGCTTTAGATTGGTTGCATCGAGTAGGGCTGAGTCGTCAGGTTGAGCAAACACCTAAAGTCTTATCTGGAGGGGAACAGCAACGTGTTGCGATTGCGAGAGCTCTTATTGCAGAACCACAAATTATTTTTGCGGATGAACCGACAGGAAACTTAGATGGTCAGACAGCACAGGAAATTGAGAGTCTACTTTTTGATTTAAACCGAGAGTTAGGTACGACACTGATCTTGGTGACCCATGATCGTAATTTAGCAACCCTTTGTCAGCGCCATGTTGAGTTAGATGACGGCCGATTAAAGACAGTACAGGGTGGTTAAATGATGCGTAATCTTCTCAAACCACTTTTGCTACAAAGTTTTCGTACGGGTGGATTATATCTACTTATTATTGCTTTATCGCTTGCGATTAGTGCAACCACAGCCCTGAAATTTAGTAATGACCAAGTGAAAAATGCAGTCAGTCTGCAAGCTTCGCAAATGCTAGGTGCTGATTTAGTTCTGTCGAATAATGAGCCTATTGAACAGCCGTGGAAAAAAAGGGCAGAGCAGCTTGGTTTAAAGCAAACCAATGTCACTCTATTTAGCTCTATGGCTCATACACAAGATCAGTTTGTCATGGTCAATGTAAAAGCGATAGAACCTGCGTTTCCACTTAGAGGGCAGCTTGAAATTGCGCCAAAAACTCAAGCGATTCAATCTGGTGAAGTCTGGCTAAGTCAAAGAGCTGCGGACTTATTAAAAGTAAAAAGGGGAGATATTGTTTCTATTGCTGATGGCTCCTTCCGTTTTAGCGGCATGATAGTGCGTGATTCAAATCAAGAACTCGGTTTTTCGGGTTTTTCACCTACCGTCATTATTCATCAAGCAGATATTGCTAAAACGCATGCAATTCAAACAGGCAGTAGAATCGATTATCGACTGTTAATGTCTGGTCAACCTGAACAAGTTCAGGCATTTTCAAAGCAATTTAAGCAACAGCATCAACCTTCTAAAGAACCAGATGAAGCGGCGGGTCTACGTTTACGTGATGCGAGTGAATCAAATAGTCGGTTATTACGCCCACTTGAAAACCTAGATACCTTTTTGCAATTAGCCAATATTTTAACGATTTTGTTGTGTGGAATTGCCATCGCTTTAACGAGTCAAAGATATGTTCAGCAAAACCAAGATCATATTGCACTTCTTAGATGCTTAGGCGCTAGTAAGTTCCAAATTTTATGGGCCTATATTGGATTACTTTGTATTGTCAGTGCGATTTCAATTGTGATGGGAAGCCTTTTAGGTTTAATCATGGGATATGGCCTGCTGCAACTTATGCTGCAATTAATTCCTCAATTAGAGTTAAGTTTTTCGCTAATACCACTTTTACTTGGGCCTTTACCAATCGCTATTTTTACGAGTGTGATTGTGCTGCTCGGTTTTATTTTGCCAAGCATTTGGGAGCTTTTAAATACACCTCCAATTCGGGTGATTCGGGAAGAAGCCAAATCTCGAAAATCATTATTCTTTATGTTTTTTGCAGGTATTAGCAGTCTGATTGTTTTTAGTTTGGTGTTAAGTGAAAACTTGATGCTCAGCATTATGGTTCTGGCTGCGATTATTGTTCTTTGTATTTTGCTGTATACCGTTGTTTGGCTCATGCTTCGTAGTTTAAAAAAGATGAAAAATCGTTTGTCTTTTTATATTCGTTCACCTTCGCAAAGTGCCTTACAAATTACTGCACTGGCTTTAGGCTTAAGCCTCATTACAGTACTCAGTGTATTAAGAACAGATTTATTACAGCGTTGGCAGCAACAGCTTCCTGAAGGGACCCCGAATCAATTTGTATATGGTTTACCTCCATTCGATTTAAAACCTTTTGAGCAACAGTTAAAGCTACATGGTTGGCAAAGCACGCCGTTATATCCAAATATCCGAGGCCGACTGGTAGCAAAGAATGATGTACCTTTTTCAGAAGAAGCCATAAAACAAAATAACTCTTTGCGTCGTGAATTGAATTTAACGCAATCAAATCAATTGCCGAATGACAATGCCATTACAAAAGGGCAAGCCCAGTTTAATGGTGTAGGGCAAGTTTCAGTTGAAAGTAAAACTGCCGAAAGTTTAGGAATCCAAATTGGAGATAAGCTGACTTTTAGCTTGCCTGAAGGCACGCTGCAAGCCAAAGTTGTTAACTTTCGAAATGTAGAATGGGAAAGTTTTAGTCCTAACTTTTTCTTTATTTTTTCACCTAAAACTTTAGATGAAAATGCAGGAAGTTATTTAGGCAGTTTTTATGTACCGAAGCAAGATCAGCCAAAAATGATCAATATTATTCAGCAATTTTCAAATACAGTATTTATTGATGTTGATCGAATTTTAGATGAAGTAAAACGCTTAATGAATGTCTTGGTCAAAATAGTGACTGTACTAGCAGCATTGGTCGGTTTTTCAGGTGTATTAGTACTGATTGCATGTTTAAACCTATTAATGGACGAAAGGCGCCGTGAAGTTGCTTTACTACGCTCATTTGGTTTATCTAAAAATAAAATGAAGCAAATGCTCAGTTTTGAGATTGGGTTCTTAGGTCTGTTAGCAGGCATAGTTGCCTGCTGTTTTGCTGAAGTGATTAGTGCGATTGCCAGTTATAAAATGAATATGGCAATACAGTGGCATATGGAAATATGGCTGATTTTACCCCTAGGTATGATGCTAATTTGTGCCCTGATAGGTCGTTATCGACTCGGTTATCTTTGCAACTTACCACCTTTGCAAAGCTTAAGAGAATTAAACCAGCTGTAGCTTAAGGAATAATATCAGGGTTCTGAATGATGATTTCATGCCATAGTGGAAGTAAAGGTGAGTTGAGTTGTACACAGTATATATATAAACCACCTGTAATAATTACTGCTGCTAATAAGCCTAAAATTTTGAGTGTATTTTTAAATTTACTGACATAGCTTAAGTACCACATGAGTGCAAGGAATGCTCCAATTACCATGCCGCCAATATGTGCGGCATTATTAATACCAGTTGCGACAAAACCAAAAATAAGGTTGATTGCCATAATCATTAATAATGCTTTTTTATCGAGTATGTAGGCTTGACGTGGGAGTGGTGGGAACAAAGAAAGAACTGTTAATGCAGCACCTAATCCCATCACGGCGCCCGAAGCTCCGGCACTGACATGAGGTAGTAAGCTCTGATCAAAGTGTTGTAGCAATTCATGTCCATTTTGAATGGTCATATAACTACTTAAAAGACTACCGAATAAGCCAGCAAGTAAATACATCCCTATAAAATAGAAGCGACCAAATAGTGACTCAGCAACATTACCGAAAATATAGAGGGCCCACATGTTGAGCATGAGATGAACAAGACCAAAATGAAAAAACATGCTGGTAAATAAGCGTTCGGGCTGCCCGGTAAAAGTCAATGGTGTAAAATCTGCACCCCAATGAATAGCATCTTTCATGGCAGGGTCGCTAATATCGACACCCGTCGCAATTTGCCAGACAAACAAACCTACATTAATCAAGATCAATAGGGCAGTCAGCCACCAAGTTTGTACATTGAGTTTACGATTAATGTGCGGAGGCTGATATTGAGTCATGCTATGCTTTTGTTATATATGAACATGCTTAACAGCTTAACATGAAAAAAGTTGAATACAGGAGATCAGGACGAACATGAAAGCTTTTATTGTTCGCGTGTTGTTAATTTTTATCGGGGCAATTCTCCTCATTCAACTTTGGATTTTCTCAAGTTTAGTTTGGTGGCGGACACATGAAGTGGATACGACCATGTTTATGCGATTAGATTATTGGTCAGATACATCTGAGCCGATCATTCATGAATGGCGCGACTATGATGATATTAGCGACAATTTCAAACATGCGATTTTAGCGGGAGAAGACGCAAAATTTATTCACCATCATGGTTTTGACTGGGATGGTATTCGTTTTGCTTTAGAGCGCAATAATGAAAAGGGTGAAGTGGTTGCTGGTGGTTCCACCGTGTCTCAGCAACTTGCAAAGAACTTGTTTTTATACAATAAGCGTTCGTTTATTCGTAAAGGCCAAGAAACTGTCGCGACTTGGATGATGGAGCGGATGTGGTCAAAACGCCGAATTCTTGAGGTATATATGAACTCGGTTGAGTTCGGCAAAAATCGTTATGGTATTGAAGCAGCCGCTCAATATTATTATGGAAAAAGTGCTAAAAGCTTAACGCGCGAACAAGCTGCATTCTTAGCCGCATTATTGCCTGATCCGAAATATTATCAAGATCACCGCAATGATCGTAAACTACAATATCGAAAACGCGTTATTTTACGTTATATGAATAGCACCCAGATTCCTGAATAATGCTGTTTTAAAGATGTGTTAATTTTTTAGTTTTTACCAAATTGTCATATTTTTGCAGCATACTGGTTTATAGAGATTTTGGCTGGATAGAGAATAGAGTTAGACATGAATACAGCGATTACACCAACGAACCCAATAGAATACAGTTATAATGACCGTTATATAAATCGTGAATTGTCTATTCTTGACTTCCATTTACGTGTATTGGAACAAGCGGTAGACCCTTTACATCCATTGCTTGAACGAATGAATTTCTTGCTCATTTTTTCACGTAACCTTGATGAATTCTTTGAAATTCGTGTTGCGGGAGTAATGGAACAGTTTTCTTTAGGCAATGAAAGTCGTAGCCCTGACGGTCTTACACCAAGACAGGTTTTACAAAAAATCTCTGAAACTGCTCATGCTGCGATTGAGCGTCAATACCGTATTTTAAATGAAGAAATCTTACCTAAGCTACGTGAAGAAGATATTTGCTTCTTACGTCGTGGTGAGTTAACTCCAGCCCAGTCTGCTTGGGTAAAAAAATATTTTCATGAACAAGTAGCGCCTGTATTAACGCCAATTAGCTTAGATCCAGCACATCCATTCCCAAGACTCGTTAATAAAAGCTTGAACTTCATTATTACTCTTGAAGGTAAAGATGCTTTTGGTCGTCAAATTGATTTAGCTGTTGTGCCTGCGCCACGTTCATTACCTCGCGTGGTACGACTACCAGATGAATTAACAGGTGGTAAAGAACATCACGTGATGTTATCGGCAATTATCCATGAACATGTGTCTGATTTATTCCCGGGAATGACAGCAACTGGATGTTACCAATTCCGTGTTACACGTAATGCAGATCTAGCATTAAATGAAGATGTTGAAGACTTAGCTAAAGCATTAAAAGGTGAATTAAGTTCTCGTCGTTTTGGCCGTGCAGTTCGCTTAGAAGTAACTCATAACTGTCCACAGCATATTTATGAGTACTTACTTGAAGAGTTCGATTTAACCGATGAGCAATTATATAAAGTTGATGGTCCGGTAAACTTAGCTCGTCTAGTTTCAAATTTTAAACGCCCTCATTTGCGTTATGACTCGCATACACCTGTTGTGCCTAAAGTGTTTAAAAAGACCGAAAGTATTTTTTCTGCAATGCAGAAGCAAGATATTTTGCTTCATCATCCGTTTGAATCTTTTGCTCCTGTGATTCAGCTACTTCGTGAAGCCGCTCGTGATCCACAAGTCTTAGCCATTAAACAAACGTTATATCGTAGTGGTGCTGATTCTGAAATTGTACAAATTTTGGCAGAAGCGGCGCGTAATGGAAAAGAAGTTATTGCCGTTATTGAATTACGTGCTCGTTTTGATGAAGAATCAAATATTGAAGTCGCGAACGTTTTACAAGAAGCGGGGGCAGTCGTTGTTTACGGTATCGTAGGTTATAAAACCCACGCCAAAATGATTATGGTAGTGCGCCGTGAAAATAATAAGTTGGTACGTTATGTTCATTTAGGAACAGGTAACTACCATGCAATGAATGCTCGAATTTATACTGATTATGGTCTCATGACCACAGATAAAGATCTGTGTGAAGACGTACACCGTATATTCCAAGAATTGACTGGTATGGGCAAAATGGCGAAATTGAAAAAGCTATTACATGCACCATTTACCTTACATGCTCAGCTCATTAACTTTATTGATGAAGAAATTGCCAATGCCAAAGCAGGCCGTAAAGCTCAAATCATTGTGAAAGTAAATGCATTAACCGAAGTCCAGTTAATCAATAAATTGTATGAAGCTTCTCAGGCGGGTGTTCAAATTGACCTGATTATCCGTTCGATTTGCTGCTTACGTCCAGGTTTGCCGAACCTGTCGGAGAATATCCGAGTGCGTTCAATTGTAGGACGTTTCCTTGAGCATACTCGCGTCTATTACTTCAGTAATAATGGTGATGCACGTATTTACTGTTCAAGTGCAGACTGGATGGACCGTAATTTATTTAATCGTGTAGAAGCGTGTTTCCCTGTTGAAGACCCTGCATTGAAAAAACGTATTTACCAACAAGGTTTGGTAAATTACTTACAAGATAATCAGCAAGCATGGTTGCTACAAGGCGACGGTACTTGGATTCGTGCTGAGCCAGCAGAGGGTGAAAAATTGCATAATGCTCAAAGGGCATTATTGGAAATCATTAAATAATCAACTTTCACGATTAAATAAAAGCCGACATTTTGTCGGCTTTTTTAATTGACTGAAATTAAAAGTAATTTAGTTAGTTTTTCTAAATGGTTGCTGGATAAACGATAATAATTTGAAGCACTGCAATATGTTTTGAAAATATGTGATTTTTTACATAAAACATTGAATTTTAAAAATATACAAATCACGAGAAATCTACTTTAATACGCCGCATTAAATATACTTAACTTTGGTAAATAAATAAGATGCAATGCTTTATTAGAAGTTTACTTATTAAAATACTTTTGGGGATAATACCAGTGACCGCTTATGCAGAACAGAAGTGTTATGGGGATATCATCGTATTTCAAAGATTTGATGATCAAGCGATATATCCTTATTTTATAAATTCTTCTAATGATAAAACCAAAAAAAGTGTAGAGAAAAATCAAACATTACTCATCCAAAAAAGAAAACAAAAACAAGATGAGTTGTTAGCCCAAAAGAAAGTTGAAGATGTCCACACCAAGAAAGTAGAAGAAAAGAAAAATTTTGACAGTAAAAAGCAACTTGATGCAGCTGTCGCTAAAGAAATCTTGGAAAATGGTGAAAAGAAATGGATGGTACAAGTTGCATTAGCATCTAATCAAAATAAGGCAAATACGGTTCAGTCGCAGTTAGAAGCAAAAGGGTACAAGGTTGTAACCAGTGCAACGACTAAAGGCATACGAGTCATGGTAGACCCTGCAAATGACTATGCCATAGCACAAATTATTAGAGAAAAAATTATTGCTGATAATAGTTTGAATATGCCATCTGCTTGGGTGTTTAAGTGGGCATCCTTAACACCTCAATAAAATAAAAAGGAGTCCGAAGACTCCTTTTTTTAATCATGTAATCTTGTCGTAATTTTCTGCATAATTTGCAGTAATACATCGAACTCACTTTGTAACGGTGTACTTTTACGAGTCACTAGCGCTAAGGTACGGCTCGGTGCATCTTCAATTGGTTTTGCAGTAATCTGATCATTAAACTTGATCATACTATTTTCAATTGCAATTTCTGGTAAAAGCGTAAAGCCTAAATCAGAAGAAACCATTTCAACTAACGTTGGTAAAGAACTTGCTTTTAAACGGTTGTCGTTTTTACGCTCGCCGATAGGGCACGCACTCAAAACGTGGTCACGTAAACAGTGACCTTCTTCAAGCAAAATTAATCTTGATAAATCAAGATCATCTAGAGAGTTTGCTTGAAGAGCATTCGCATCTTGTTTACTACATACAAGGTACAAGTTTTCTTTCGAAATTTCAGCGACTTTTAGGCCTCTCGTGTCAAATGGTAGGGCAAGAACGATCATGTCTAAATTACCATGTTCTAAACGCTCTACAATTTTTTCACTTTGTGCTTCATGCAAATGCAGCTGAATTTTAGGTAACTGCTGATGCACTTCATCAAGTAATCGTGTCAGGATAAAAGGTGCAATGGTTGGAATAACACCCAAATGCAAATCACCCGTTAACGGCTCACTCATTTCACGGCTCAAACGCATTAAATCTTGAGCATCTGCTAGTAGTACACGGGCACGAGCAACGACTTGTTCACCTAAAGGTGTTAAACGCACATTCTGACGATCACGTTCTACCAGAACGCCACCTAATAACCGTTCAAGCTCCATAATGCCGCCTGATAGCGTCGATTGAGTGACAAAAGAGCGGCGTGCTGCTTCAGTAAAATGCAAAGTTTCCGACAACGTAACTAAATATGATAGCTGTCTTAATGAGGGTAATGCAGCCATAGTGTCCTAGTCTGATGATTTAAAATGATGCGCAAATAAACCGCTAAGCTGTGGAATAAAATGTGCAGGGATATCATGCCCCATTCCATCAATTAATTCAAACTTAGCACCGGGAATTGCTTTTGCTACAGCCTTACCGTGGCTAGGCGGAAGTAAGCGATCGCGAGAGCCATGTAAGACTAAAGCGGGTTGCTTAATTTCACGGTCGAGTTGTAGTAAGGAGCCTGTACATAATATTGCTAAAAACTGTTGAAGTACACCAGCAGGATAATAGCTACGTTGATAAAGCTTACGCGCGGTTTGCATTGCTTCAATCTGGTTGATATAACCAGGTGAACCAATCAGTTGAAATAGTTTTAAACTATGATTAACAATACCTTCTTCGTCACGTGTCTCGGGTTTACCAATTAAACTCAAAAGTTGTTTCGGAAAAGGAGGCGGTAAAAAAGGCTGGTTATTGCTTGTAAACATAAGCCCTAATTTTTCAACCTTTTCTGGATATTTTGCTGCAAGAATTTGAGCAATCATACCACCCATTGACGCACCAATCACATGCGCTTTGGTCACGCCTAAACGATCAATGAGCATGGATACATCATCTGCCATATCATGCAGCGTATAAGGTGCACCCTGATTAGTTAGACCCAGTGCAAAGCGGCCCATCAATTTGACGGTATTTAAGCGTTTACCTTCGTGACGTACTTTTGAAGAAAGGCCAATATCACGGTTATCAAAACGAATAACACGAAATCCTTGATCAATCAGCGATTTACAGAAGAAATCTGGCCAAAAAAGCATTTGAGCACCAAGACCCATAATCAGCAAAATGGTTGGATGTTCTGGTCTTCCACCTACTTCTACATGTAATTCAATGCCATTGCCTAAGTTGACTTTGGTTTCTTGCATGAAAGATGTGTACGGTGAAATGTTAAACTGTAAGGCGCTATTCATGTTATTCATTCCTTAAAGGAATACTCTCTAACCGAGTATTCCTGATACAAACCTTATGCTTGGGCTGGAATAAGATCTGGAACAAGCTTTGTTAAAGTTAAACGTTGTTTACCTGCGGTCGCACCTAACAATACAAAACCACGTAATGTTCCGTCATTGTCAATTGCTTTGGCAAGCATACCATCGTCGAACTCTTCTGTTTCCCAGTTCACTTCTACATCAACTGGCGCTGGCAAAACTGTAAGTGGAGCAGCCGGCGTTTTTACTGCAACTGGCATAGCAGGGTAGTGCACAGCAGTTTGTTGTCCACTGAGGGTTTTTGCGAGGGCACGAGCCTGTTGCATAATCGGCATAACATATGGAAGTAAAGTACCGTTTACCTCTGCGCAATCCCCAATTGCATAAATGTCTGCTTGATTTGTTTCCAGTAAACCATTGGTAATAATTCCACGGCTCGTTTGAATATCTGCACTTTGAGCTAGTGAGATATTTGGCTGTAAGCCAATTGCAGAAAGAACAATGTCAGCAACCAATGTTTGTCCGTTTGCGAGTGTTATCGCATAATCTTCACCGTTATTAATTTTACTCACTTTTTCAACGGTTGTGCCTAACGCAAATTTCACCCCAGCTTCCTCAAGATTTTGCTGAAAAGCAGAAGCAATATGTCCTGGAAGTAAACGACCTAATGGTTGAGGAGCTAAATCAATCACAGTAATATCATATTCACTATGAAGTAAGTCGTTAGCAAACTCACAACCAATTAAACCTGCACCCAAAATAACAACACGTTTGTCTTTGCGCTGAGCTAGATTTTCACGAAAAGCGCGGTAATCACTCAATGAGTTCACGACATGAATGTCATCGCTACCATCACCTGCAATTGCAAGACGAATTGGGTTGGCGCCCACGGCTAAAATCAGTTTAGAGTAGGGTTGCTGCGAAGTTACACCATCCTTCTCAAGAACAAGCTCATGGCGTTCAGCTAAAATCTCTTTTACATAAGTAAAAGGCTCAATACGCATATTGAGTTGAGTACCCATTTTAGCAGCATCACCTAAAGCAATTTGTTCAGGTGCTTTTTTACCTGCAAACGCATTTGATAATGTTGGTTTTGCATAGTTCACTGCATCATCCGCACAAATCATCACAAGTTCTTGCTCTGGGCTAAGCTTACGGAACTCACGTGCTAAGGTATAACCCGCCATGCCTGATCCGATAATGACGATAGGATGCATTTTTTTCTCCAGAGTTAGAATTATTTATTTAATACGGGGATTGGTAATATTCGTAAAAAAGACCATGTCAATCATGGCCTTTTACTTTACGTTCTTAGATTTCGATCATTTCGAAGTCAGCTTTTGAAACGCCGCAATCAGGGCAAGTCCAGTCATCTGGAATATCTTCCCATTTTGTTCCAGCTGCAATGCCGTCTTGTGGCCAACCTTCTGCTTCATCATAAATCCATCCACAAACGATACATTGATATTTTTTCATGAGACTCTCCGCACTGATAAGTTTGCTCAAAGCTGCCTTTCAGTAAAACTATTCCATCTATTAATAATGTAACTACGATCCGGTCAATAATAACCAATGTGCCTTTGATCGGATATCAAATTTTTACGCAGTTCTACATTCAAAGTAAAGTAAATAACGGAGTTTAATCATTCGTAAGCAAAGATGAATGGCAGGTTAGGACAAATAACTGGTTATTTAGGCAAAACTTCACCATAAACTAATAATAACTAATGCATTCTTACAATTAATTTTATTTGTGAAAATATCATGAAATAAAGAGTACCTGATTATTTAAAAGATTCATCTCATACGAAAGCCAAATAACAACAAACTACATTGCTATAGAATGTCATTATTAAAACCGAAAATTAAAATTTGCTGTCATTTAGACGGTATAAATCAGGGAAGTAAAATATGGAAAATTTAGAATATGAAGTGGAAATTGAGGCTCCTATAGAAAAAGTCTGGGACTTACTTTGGAATAGTGAGACATATAACGCTTGGACGAAATTCTTTGCACCCGATTCTTCTATGCGTACTGACTGGCAAATAGGAGGTAAAACTTATTTTCTTGACGGCGAAGGAAATGGGATGGTTTCTACAATTGAACAAATGCAAAAACCGGAAGTATTGATTTTTAAACATTTGGGAATGATTAAGGAGGGGAAAGAAGATTTGGAAAGTGAAGAGGTTAAAGGTTGGAGTGGCTCCTTAGAAAAATATTTTTTAACTCAGAAAAATAATATAACCACTTTAAAAGTTGAATTGGCCACCTTGCCTGAATATATGGGCATGTTGAAAAGTGGCTTTGTCCAAGGTTTTGATGTGGTTAAAAAAATGGCAGAAGCAAAATAGAGCTTCATTTATATATCTATAAACCAGTTTTTTATAATCAAACGATAGAAATCTAGGCCAAATATTTTTTATAAATTTTCATAATCAGATCATTAATCCGCGAAGGATAGGCCAAGCGATGATGTCCACCTTCAAAAGTTTCGATATTCATATAAGGAGCAAGCTTTTCTTGAACGTGGTACATATCAAGTTGCTCATCTCCTAATTCTAAATAAGCCATTTTAGGATTAGAGAGAATGAGTTCTTCTTCAGAAAGTTGAGGGTAGTCCGCCCGAAAATTAGGGTTAAGACTTGGATTTGCCACAATAACAGCTAACTTATGTTGAGCCGCAGTTTTTAGTGCCCAATAGCCACCAATGCTATGGCCCACCAATAAATCTGGTTTAATCGTCTGAATAGCCTGATGGTAAAAGTACTCAACAGATGCATAACTTAAGTTACGATAATCGACGTCAATACAAAATTTTTCAGGATGTAAAATGGCATGGAACTTTGTCGACTCACGCGAAGAATCCAAGCCATGTAAAAATAGAATTTTCATTATTTACGACACAATCTCATTGATAAAATAAAAGGCAAATAGGGCCTTTTGAATATCGAG
This sequence comes from Acinetobacter sp. AYS6, assembly GCF_025630795.1. Taxonomy (NCBI): domain Bacteria; kingdom Pseudomonadati; phylum Pseudomonadota; class Gammaproteobacteria; order Moraxellales; family Moraxellaceae; genus Acinetobacter; species Acinetobacter sp. AYS6. The sequence continues at coordinate 601,611 of NZ_JAOTNV010000005.1, read as the reverse complement.
GTTATTTGGATTTTTTTATATTTTACTAAATGTTTTAAAAAATGATCTTAGCGATTGGTCTAAGTCATTTTGCTCTTAAAAAGCAGTGTTCGTTTCTATAAAATTGTCTTTTTTCATTTTTGTTTGATTGAAATCATTCGAAAAACTCCCGCAATCTGTTAAGATATGGCACTTAATTTTTACTTAATCGAGGCAGAGATGACGCAACAAAACGCTCAATCGACTTCTGAACCAACTATTTCCGAAAACGATTTAATTGCACAGCGTCATGCCAAATTAAAGCAAATCCAAGATGTTGCGAAGGAAACTGGAAAGAGTCCTTGGCCAAATACGTTTAAGCGTGAACACTACGCTGCTGACCTACAAGAACAATTTAAAGATCAGTCGAAAGAACAAATTGAAAGCGCTGAGCATGTTTATGTAAAAGTTGCTGGTCGTGTCATGTTAAACCGTGGTTCTTTCATGGTCATTCAAGATATGACAGGCCGTATTCAGTTATATGTTGACCGTAAGGGTTTACCAAAAGATATTCTTGAGACTATTAAAGGTTTAGATCTTGGTGACATTATTGCTGCTGAAGGCTATATCGGACGTTCAGGAAAAGGTGACTTATATGTTCACCTTGAAGGTTTTGAACTTCTTACAAAATCTCTTCGTCCGTTACCAGATAAATTCCATGGCTTAAATGACACAGAAGTTAAGTATCGTAAACGTTATCTTGACTTAATTGTGAATGAAGAAACACGTAAAACTTTTGAAATCCGTGCCAAAGTAGTTGCTGGAATTCGAGCATTCTTAAACAATGAACGTTTCATGGAAGTTGAAACGCCAATGATGCATGTGATTCCGGGTGGTGCATCTGCGCGTCCGTTTGAAACACATCACAATGCTTTGGATATGCCTTTATTCTTGCGTATCGCACCTGAGCTTTATTTAAAACGCTTGGTTGTTGGTGGTTTTGAACGTGTGTTTGAAATTAACCGTAACTTCCGTAATGAAGGTGTTTCAACGCGTCACAACCCTGAATTTACGATGATCGAGTTTTATCAAGCTTACGCTGATTATAAAGACTTGATGGAATTAACTGAAAACATGCTTGAAAAGCTGGCTTTGGATATTCTAGGTACAACAGATGTGCCTTACCAAGGTGAAGTGTTTAGCTTCAAGGGGCCATTCAAGAAAATCTCTATGTTTGATGCGATTTTAGAGAATAACCCACAATTTACGCCAGAAAATGTTGGTGACCGTGAGTTCCTTGCTCAATTTATTCGTGAAGAATTAAAAGAACAAGTTAAGCCTGGTTTTGGTTTGGGTAAGCTTCAAACGATTGTATTTGAAGAAACTGTTGAAACTAAACTTCGTCAACCTACATTTATTACTGAATATCCTGCTGAAACTTCTCCACTCGCTCGCCGTAATGATGACAATGCACATATTACTGATCGTTTTGAGTTTTTCATTGGTGGCCGTGAGTTGGCAAATGGTTTCAGCGAGTTAAATGATCCAATTGATCAGGCTGAACGTTTCCAAGCCCAAGTTGCAGAAAAAGATGCTGGTGATGATGAAGCAATGCATTACGATGCAGAATTCGTTGAAGCGCTTGAGTATGGCTTACCTCCTACAGCTGGTGAGGGTATCGGTATTGACCGTTTGGTTATGTTATTTGCCGATGCGCCAAGTATTCGTGATGTAATTTTATTCCCTCATATGCGCCGTAAAGAAGGTTAATCTTCTTTAAAGAAAAAAGGCAGTATTTATACTGCCTTTTTTTATAACTTTTATATCTCAAAAACTTACCTATCTATACTAATCTTAAGATAGCGTTAAAAAATGTAATTGCACAGTTTAACAATTGCAAATTTGTGATAAAAAATTTAAGGTGTTGCTCATAAATAACTTTGAGAATTGGCTGGCATGTTTCTAAGAAAAACACTTTCGATTGCAATATTGGCAACTGCTTCATCCGCTATTTTTGCACAAGGTTTAGTGCTAAATAATGAGGACTTACGTACAGATTTAAATTGGTTGAATCAACAAGGTGTTATCAACATTAGCACTTCGACTTGGCCGTTAAGTGGTGATGAAATCCAGAGAGCTCTTTCTCAAGCACAAGTGACACATCCAGCTCAACAAAAAGTTATTAATTCAGTTCTTAATGCATTAAAAGCAGATAATAATACGGTTAAAGTCGGGGCTTTTGCTGAAACCGATAGTAAAAATATTCCACAAGCATTCGGTGATAGCCAAAAAGCTCAATATCAAGGTTCTTTAGAGTTTAATGCAGGTGGTGAAAACTGGGATGCAAAAATCCGAGTAAATGCAGAAAAAGACCCACAAATTGATAATGGCCAAGATGTGAATGTTGAAGGTTCATATGTGGCTGGTAAACTTTGGAATCAGTGGGTCGTTGCGGGACAAATTCCAACATGGTGGGGTCCCGGCCATGATGGTAGCTTAATTCGTGGTGATGCTAGCCGCCCAGTTTATGGTGTAACGGCACAACGTGCTGTACAAAATGCTTTTGATACAAAATGGTTATCTTGGATTGGGCCTTGGCAATATCAAGCTTTTGCTGGTCAATTAGATGACTATAAATCTGTCCCAGATGCCAAGTTAATTGGATTACGTGTAACTGCACAACCATTACCATATATTGAGTTGGGTGCATCGCGTGCTATTCAATGGGGTGGTGATGGACGTCCTGAAAGTTTTAGTTCTTTATGGGATGCATTTGTCGGCAATAAAGATAATGGCGGAACGGGTGAACCAGATCCATCAAACCAAATTGCTGGCTTTGATGGTCGCTTATTATTGCAACCGCTATTTCAAGTTCCAGTTAGTATATATGGACAATATGTAGGTGAAGATGAAGCGGGTGGTTTACCTTCTAAGAAAATGTACTTAGCCGGCGTAGACTATTCATCTAGCTATAATAACTTGCCTTATCAACTTTATGCAGAATGGGCAGATACACGTACTAATGGTGATGTAAGAGGTATCTCTTATGCTCATTCAACTTATAAAGATGGTTATTACCAACATGGTTACCCATTAGGCCACGCGATGGGTGGTGATGGACAAATGTACTCAGTGGGTGGAGATATCCGCTTTGATGTCATGAACCGTTTAAGTGGTCGTGCTATGGTAGTTAAAGTTAACCAATCTAATTTGGCAATCAATAAAGCATTCCCTAAAGATGATGAAATTAAAGCGCTTGATTTAACTTGGACGCATTTCATCAAACCTGATCTTCCATTAAAAATTAATGGATGGGTAAGTGATTCGGATCTTGAAGGTAATGATGCAGGTGCATCTATTGGTATTGAAATTCCATTAGACCGTAAAATGTTCGGTTTCTAATGCTTAAATAGATCATGTGTCAGAAAAGAGAAGCTATCAAGGCTTCTCTTTTTTTATGGTTTTTAAAGAAATCTAAAGAGTAGATCATGATTTGCTTAAGTTAGCTACACAAGTTACGATTGCTAAGTTATGGATGTGAATCAGCATATTACATGCATATGATGAAATCGAATATCAATATGAAAAAACAAGCAAAAGGAATCGGTTTTAAATCACTATAATGCATAACTAATGCTATAAGCCATATAAAGGCTTGTGGTTAGATTATCTATCACGAAAAATTGGAGTTGTTATGGCACTCGTTCCTCCACATGGTCTTCTAGGTGGTGGTTTAATACCACTTCTAGATTTTATGGGCAAAATGGATAGAGAAGGACGTGTTCATGACTGAATCAAGACTCACACATCTCAAGCAACTTGAAGCTGAAAGTATTCATATTATCCGTGAAGTGGCTGCTGAATTTGAAAATCCGGTCATGCTTTACTCAATTGGTAAAGACTCTGCGGTAATGCTTCATCTTGCGTTAAAAGCATTTTATCCAGCGAAACTTCCATTTCCTTTATTGCATGTAGATACAGGCTGGAAGTTTAAAGACATGATCGCGTTTCGCGATAACATGGCAAAAACGCATGGCTTTGATTTAATTGTTCATCAGAACAAAGAAGGTCGTGAAGCTGGAATTAATCCATTCGATCATGGTAGTTCAAAATATACAGATATTATGAAAACCCAAGCTTTGAAACAGGCTTTGGATAAATATCAATTTGATGCTGCTTTTGGTGGTGCACGCCGTGATGAAGAAAAATCACGTGCGAAAGAGCGTGTTTATTCATTCCGTGATAGTAAACACCGTTGGGATCCAAAAAATCAACGTCCGGAACTTTGGAATCTTTACAATGGTAAAGTGAACAAAGGTGAAAGTATTCGTGTATTCCCTTTATCTAACTGGACTGAGTTGGATATCTGGCAATATATCTATTTAGAAAATATTCAAATCGTTCCTCTTTATTTCTCTGCTGTTCGTCCAGTCGTAGAGCGTAGCGGTACGTTAATCATGGTTGATGATGAGCGTATGCGTTTAAAAGAGGGTGAAGTTCCACAGATGAAGTCTGTACGTTTCCGTACGCTTGGCTGTTATCCATTAACTGGTGCAGTTGAGTCTGAAGCAGATACGTTACCTGAAATTATCCAAGAGATGCTTTTAGCCACGAGTTCTGAGCGTCAAGGTCGTATGATTGACCATGATGAAGCTGGCTCAATGGAAAAGAAAAAGCAAGAAGGCTATTTCTAAGACAATTTCTAAATTTGTGGAGTTTGAGCAATGTCTCATCAATCAGAATTAATCAGTCAAGATATCTTGGCCTATTTAAAGCAACATGAACAAAAAGACCTGCTGCGCTTTTTGACTTGCGGTAACGTAGATGACGGTAAAAGTACTTTAATTGGACGTTTACTCTACGACTCAAAATTGATTTATGAAGATCAATTACAAGCCGTAACGCGTGATAGTAAAAAAGTAGGAACCACGGGTGATGCACCAGACTTGGCATTACTTGTAGATGGTTTGCAAGCTGAGCGTGAGCAAGGTATTACCATTGATGTGGCTTACCGCTATTTTTCAACGGAAAAGCGTAAGTTTATTATTGCTGACACACCTGGGCATGAGCAATATACACGTAACATGGCAACAGGTGCATCAACTGCAGACTTGGCAATTATCTTGATTGATGCGCGTTATGGTGTGCAAACACAAACGCGTCGCCATACTTTTATCGCAAGTTTACTTGGGATCAAAAACATCGTTGTTGCAATTAACAAAATGGATTTGGTTAAGTTCTCTGAAGAACGTTTTAACGAAATTCAGATTGAATATGATGCTTTCGTAAGTCAGATAGGTGATCGTCGTCCAGCCAATATTCAATTTGTACCAATTTCTGCTTTAAATGGCGATAACGTGGTAAATGCTTCTGAGCATACACCTTGGTACAAGGGTCAAACCTTGATGAGTATTCTTGAATCAGTGGAAATTAGTCGTGAATCAAATAAACACGAATTCCGTTTCCCTGTTCAATATGTGAACCGTCCTAACCTGGATTTCCGTGGTTTTGCAGGTACTGTTGCTTTAGGTGAAATCAATGTTGGTGATGAAATTGTTGCATTACCATCAGGTAAGCGCTCAACAGTTAAAGAAATTGTCACTTTTGATGGAAACCTTGAGCAGGCTGTTGCGGGTCAAGCTGTTACATTAACTCTAAATGATGAAATTGATATTAGCCGTGGAAACGTTTTAGTACGTGCTGGTGAGCAACCATTAATTTCCCGTAGTGTTCGTGCTTCAGTGGTATGGATGAATGAACATCCGCTTGTGAAAGGTAAGTTGTACAACGTTAAAATTGGTACACAGACCGTTCCTGCTAAAGTGACTGCAATTAACTTCCGTGTAAATGTGAATACATTGGAGCACACGCAAGTTGAAGAACTTGAGTTAAATGCAATTGCAGACGTGGTAGTTGAGTTTGATGCGCCAGTGGTATTTGATCAATATCAAGATTCAAGATACACAGGTTCATTTATTTTCATTGATCGCTTAAGCAACATAACTGTTGGTGCTGGTATGGTTGAAGCTGCTGTTGAATGGACTGCACATAGCAATCCTGTAACAGCTGAACACCGTGCTGCGCGTTTAGGACAAAAACCTGCGGTGATTGGGATTTCTGCACAGTTAATCGAGAAAGCTCAAGTTTTAGAAAGCTTATTGATCCAACAAGGTGTAGTTGCGATTGCAAAAGCCAACTTAACTGCTGAGCAAATTACTTTACTCCGTGAGACAGGTGTTGTTGTTATCACTACGGCTGTGGATGGTACAGATACAGAAGTTACTGCTGAAACCGTTGAAGAGGCAGCTGAAAAAGTTGTGGAATTAGTCCGTCTTTAATAGGCTGAATTGATTTTGAAAAAACCCGCGTAAGCGGGTTTTTTTATTGGGTTTAGAAAATACTTTGAGTTTTTAAAGTTAAATATTCTCTTAAATCTTTAGGATAGCTCTGAATCATCTTTAAAAATACATCTCGATCGCCTTGATATAAGGCGCGTGTTGCTTCCTCGTAATTTGGCATGTTGCCTAACATGGCAGACATAAAACGGTCGATGGCTTGTTTGGCGAGCATAATATTGCCTTCAGAATTTGGGTTATTTAACTCTTTATCAATTAACTTACGAATTACTGCTGATGCACTCGCACTTTGTTGATCTAACCAATCCCAATGTTTCTTCTGTAAAGTGATTTCACGCGAAATTACTCCCAGTTTAGGTCGTCCAACTTTCTTAGTTTCTTCGGGTTCAGCATAACGCTGTTGAAATTCTTGTTCGGAACCAGAAAGATCAAGATCAATTTGTTGACCTGTTTGATCATTAAAAATCAGAATATTTTCTGTTGTTTTCGAAAGATCTTTGATTTTTTTTGCAAGTTCAACTAGGGAGTCGCTCGCAATAAGCGTGCTTCCAGTGAAAGCAGTATAGGTGATTTTAGTATTCATTTTAGCCGTATATTTTTATCTGGGTAAAATAATATTATCAGGGTAAAACTATTTTGGCAAATAATTAAAATCATTACCAAAGAATTATTTGATTTTATGAGTGAAGTCTCTGAAGTTGGGACTATAAAAATAGTCAAGATAATAGGCTATTTAAAATTTTATTCTGCTTTGATATCGCTTTTATGAGACAATGTTTTTTTATTTTTGTGTATTAGGACTCCCATGATTGAGCAATCTCCTGAATCTTTAAGCGATATCGAAATTTTAGACATTTTACAGTCTATGAAAAAAGATAAGCTGGATACGGAAGCAAATGAGATTATCCGTAATGGGGGGAAAGCTGGGCGTCAAGAAGCACATAAACAGGCTTTAGTTGCATTAAATGCAAACTTTGAAGAAAAGTTTGTAGAAGCGGCTACGCTGGCATTAGGCTTGAATTCAGGTCAGGCGAAAAAGATTCGTTATAAAAAAGACCGTATCCGTATTTTTAAAGCACGTGGTATTGATTATTTGGCTATTGATGGTGCAGAAACCGCTCAGGTTTTAGCTCAAGTTGCTCAAGCGATTAGTCGTGAAGATGCGATCGTGACAGAAGGTCTACACAATATTTTTCCATTTTGGAAAGAAGGTTGGCCAATGGTTCAGTTTGATAATGCTTATAAAATTTTAGAAGAAGACATTACATTGCATTTTCAGATTGTGTTAGATCACTTAATTGAATATGTACAGAAATAAAAAAAGCCCCGATTGGGGCTTTTTTATTGCATATGAATAATTAAAGCGTGCTAAAGAGTGGAAAAACACCAATCACTAAAGCAGTACCCATTAATACCATACAAGTTATAAATGCCCACTTTAAAGTGAACTTTTGATGGTCAGCAAAATCGACTTTAGCAAGACCACATAACAAATAGGTTGATGGGACAAGAGGGGATAGTAAGTGTACAGGTTGACCTACAATCGAAGCGCGAGCAATCGCTTCTGCACTAATACCATAATGTGAAGCAGCTTCAGCAAGAATAGGTAAAACGCCATAGAAGAAAGCATCATTCGACATGAAGAAGGTCAAAGGCATACTCACTAAAGCTGTGATTGGTGCAAGATATGGACCCATGCTTGGAGGAATCATTGCGACGAATTCTTTAGACATCGCTTCAACCATACCAGTGCCAGATAAAATACCTGTGAAAATACCTGCTGCGAAAATTAGGCCCACAACAGCTAAGACACTATCTGCGTGCATTGCAATACGCTTTTTCTGCATATCAACATCTGGGTAGTTAATGAGCATTGCGATACAGAATGCTATCATGAACAACACAGACATAGGCAAAATGCCTTTAATCAAAGCAATCATAAGAAGGATTGTGAGCACCATATTTACTTTGCGTAAATGTGGGCGAGTCGCTTCAGGATCTTTCGATACGGTAATATTGTCACCATGGTGAGTTTCAAGCTCGATAACGCCTAAACGTTTTTGCTCGTAACGACCATATAAATATGCCAAGAAGAATAACCAGCCAATACTAATGACCATAGGAATAATCATGGGTACGAAAATGTGGCTTGGGTCAATTTGCAGGGCACTAGCAGCACGAGCTGTAGGGCCACCCCATGGCGTTAGGTTCATTACACCACTACATAACAGCATAAGTGCAGTCATGATGAGTGTATTCATTCCTAAGCGTTGATAAAGTGGCAACATAGCAGCCACACAAATCATATAAGTAGTTGATCCATCACCATCTAAAGAAACCATTGTCGTTAAGAACACGGTTCCCATTGTGATTTTTAAAGGATCGCCTTTAACCTTTTTCAAAATCCATTTAACCGGTGGATCGAAAAGACCTGCATCGATCATTAAGGCAAAATATAAAATTGCGAATAAAAGCATTACGCCAGTTGGCGCTAATTTTTTGATGCCATCCAGCATCATCTCGCTGAGACCTTTGAGTTCAATGTGACTTAAACTTTCAAAGTAGTGACCTAGGCCCCAAGCAATAAGAGAAAAAATAAATGGGATGAGAATTAAAGCAATAATAGGGCTTAAACGTTTGGACATGATTAAGTACATGAAGCACAAAATCATGCCAACACCAAGTAATGTCAGCATACAATCAATCCTTTGCCTATAGTTTTACTGAACAAGTTTATTCAAAACTCTGACCTTGGTTATTCTTATTAATTTTTATTAAAAAGACAAATAATATATTTAGTTTATTTGGTTAATATATATTCAGTTAGAGAGGTATATTTAGAGGAAATACTGAACATATATATTAAGATTATAGTAAGCATATAATAAATATAGTCCATTATAATGAAGTATAAAGGTTTTATAAAAATAGAAATTATATGATATTTTTTTTAATTATATGGGTTTTGATGGGTGAAATGAGAAGAAGAACCATTTAAAGACTTGCTTTGACCTAAGTTACATAAGTTTGCTGGGAATGTAAATGGGGGATCTATTGCTTTGTGTTAATTGAGGTATATAGATTATTCTATTATTTTTCAGTATTTAATATTTAATGTACGTGATAATTTAAATAATATACTTTTAGATTAAAAGCGCAAATTGGATTTATGAATCTAAAATAATTATTACATATATTTGAAAAATTTATTTAGATTAAAAAATACCCCACATAAAATTGTGAGGTATTTAAATTAATATAAATCAGTTTTCATCAATTGATGAATGTACTTCGCTTTGTTCTAAAATTCGAGTTACTAGGAGTTGGTCAATTTTAAAATGATCGACATCGACTACTTCAAACTTGTATCCACCAAATTCCACAAAATCTGCTGGACGCGGAATTTTGCGTAAGCGATACATCATGAAGCCTGCTAGTGTTTCATAATTTTCTTCATCAGGCATTTCATCAATTTCAAGTGCGTGTCTTAAGTCATCAATTGGTGTGCTGCCATCAATTAACCAAGAATTATTATCACGTTTAATAATTTGCTGGTCTTCCTCAATCGGGGTTACCCAGTCGCCCATAACCGTAATCATAATATCGCTTAAGGTAATAACCCCTACGACAAGCGCATATTCGTTTATAACAACCGCAAACTTTTCTTTTGTAGAGCGGAAACGATCAAGTAATTCCGAGAGGGTTAAGGTGTCCGGAATCATCAGGACAGTACGAATAGTTGACTCATTCAATTGAGTTGGGGATTGGTTGTTTAGAATACGAACAAGAAAATCTTTGGCATCAACGTAACCAATGACTTGGTCAATATTTTCATTACATACCAAAAATTTTGAATAAGGATATTCAGCCAATTTTTGACGAATGCTATCTTCATGTTCATTTAAAGTGAAATAAACAACATTTTCACGTGTTGTCATACTGGAAGGTACGTTGCGTTCTTCTAATTCAAAAACATTCTCGATAAAGTGATGTTCTTGTTTTTGCAGTACACCTGCTTGAGCGCCCGCATCCATTACTGCTGAAATATCATCAAACGTAATGTTGTCTTCTCGTGTTGTATTTACTTTAAATAAACGGAATAGCAGGTTGGCAATTGCGTTAATACCCCAAGCTAAAGGTTTGCAAACCTTAATAAATACCTGAATTGGATTAATAACACTAATTGCAATTTTTTCAGGCGCAATCATTGCCAAACGTTTTGGCATAAGATCGGCAAATAAAATAAAGAGTGAGGTCACTAAGGTAAAGGATAGGGCGAACCCGATCGTTTGTGTCCAAGGACCTGCATAGAAACGGTCCACTAAAGTGACAAAATAAGGACGAAAAGCAGCTTCACCCAAGATACCGCCTAAAATCGCAACTGCATTCAGGCCAATTTGAGAGGCTGCAAAAAAGTCAGCAGATTGTTCCTGTAAATCTAGTACTTGTTGGGCGCGTTCTTCACCCGCTTCGGCTAGAATTTTTAGCTTAACTTTTCTGGCACCAGCTAGTGCGATTTCAGTTAAAGATAAAAAGCCTGCTCCGATGATAAGCAGTACGATGATAATGATATTTTGAAAGAGACTCACAAATCACCTGAGGTTCATCATTATTATGACTATGTTTTAACATAAAAAAGCGCTGAGGTAATCAGATTGATTGCCCAGCGCCTGAAATCGACAATTAAATTAAAATTTATTTAATAGTGAGAAAATTGTGAATTGTTGGTTAGAAATTCACGGTTTTCCTCTTCAATCATTTGACGAGCAACAAATAAGATAAGTTGGCGCAGCCAGCGATGAGCAGGGTGGTGATGTAACAAAGGACACCAAGCCATTTTAAGTTCGAACTCTGGAATATAAAAAGGAGGATCCTTTATAACCAGTTTAGGATTTTGTGTTTGTAGGCGTGCCATCCGTGTTGGTAGGGTGGCAATAAGGTCTACGTTTTGAGCAAGTAATGCTGGCATCTGGTAGTGGCGAGTAAATACAGAAATTTTACGACGCTGACCAATACGTTCTAATGCTTGATCAATCCAGCCTAAACCACCTTGTTTGTCGGGGTTTACGCCAAAACCTACACCCATACCTGTTTTAGAAACCCAGATATGTTGTGCATCTAAATAGCTTTTTAAATTTAAATGAGTTACAGCAGGGTGTTTGTCGTTAAGAATACAGCTAAAGCTATCACGCCACACTAAAACCTGATGGAAGCTTTGCGGTATTTCATTAAATCTATTAATTGCGAGATCAACTTTACCCTGTTCCATATCTCTATAAGAGACATCACTTGGTGTAAGAAAATCAAGAACAACGTTTGGAGCTTCGGAGCGTAGGGCTTTGACAAGTCGAGGGACTAAAGTTGCCTCGGCATAGTCAGATGTCATAATGCGGAAAACGCGATTACTTGTATAAGGGCGGAATTCGGTACGGGGTTCCAAAATCATGGAAAGATCAGCAAGTGCATCGCGAATACGAGGTTGTAATTCAAGTGCACGTTCTGTTGGGGTCATCCCTTCAGAAGAACGGATAAGAAGCGGGTCATTAAATAAATTACGTAAGCGACGTAAAATATTACTCATAGCAGGCTGAGTTACCCCAAGTTGTTCGGCTGCGCGTGTAACATTTTTTTCACGAAGAAGTACATCAAGATATATTAATAGATTAAGATCTACTCGCTCCAGATTCATAAAAAAAATACCGAAAATAAAACCCTAAAATTGTTTCAAATTATGCCATATTTAATGATCATTGTGTGAAAAAATGATGAGAAAAACAACATTTTTTGTTTGAATTAAGTAGGGGTAAAAAGTACTTGAAAGGCGCGATATTATTGTCTTTGCTTAGTTTTTAAGTATGGAGATGAGAAATTGTATATAGTCATATACAACTAATCATTTTCTAGCATGAAAATTGACTCTTTGCATTGGCAAAAATAGCCTAATTTACAATTGACTTTTAAAGTTAGAAATGGCTAGAAAAACTTCAAAAATTGTATAAAAATAAGACTTACTAAGTTTTTAGAATAAAACTCTATACTCCTTTAGGATAATTTTATTTTTATAAACAAAGTGTTAAGGTTTTTGATTTTATCTATAATATCGATTTATTGGTATATTTTTTAAATAAATACTGAAGATTAATAAAGGATATTGGATTAATTGATTGGCTAAGTCTAAGCTGTGTTCATGAGGAAGCAGCTGGTGTCATAAGAAATTTAAGTACATGACTCTAGGCTTCAATCGATGAAATCCTAAAATGAATACAGGACAATATCATGACTACATATCAAACAGCGATTGATGCAGTACGTCAATTAAAAGCAAAATTCGGCAACACTTGGGCAGACATTAGCCCAGAAGATGCTGCTCGTATGCAACTTCAAAACCGTTTCAAAACTGGTTTGGATATTGCTAAGTATACAGCTGCGATTATGCGTCGTGATATGGCTGAATACGATGCTGACTCAAGCAAATATACTCAATCATTAGGTTGCTGGCATGGTTTCATCGCACAACAAAAAATGATTGCGAACAAAAAATATTTCGGTACTACAAGCAAACGTTATATCTACCTTTCTGGTTGGATGGTTGCTGCTCTTCGTTCAGAATTTGGTCCACTTCCTGACCAATCAATGCACGAAAAAACTTCTGTTCCTGCATTGATCGAAGAAATTTATACTTTCTTACGTCAAGCTGACGCAAAAGAATTAAACGATTTATTCCGTGCACTTAAAAAAGCACAAGAAGCTGGTGATACAGCTAAAGCGGCTGAAATCACTGCTCAAATCGATAACTTTGAAACTCACGTTGTGCCAATTATTGCTGACATCGATGCTGGTTTCGGTAACGAAGAAGCAACTTACTTACTTGCTAAGAAAATGATCGAAGCTGGTGCATGTGCGCTTCAAATCGAAAACCAAGTATCTGATGCGAAACAATGTGGTCACCAAGCTGGTAAAGTAACAGTTCCACACGAAGACTTCATCGCTAAGATCCATGCATTACGTTATGCATTCTTAGAAATGGGTGTTGATGAAGGTGTTATCGTTGCGCGTACTGACTCTGAAGGCGCTGACTTGACTCAAAAAATCCCAGTGGTTAAAGAGCCTGGCGACATCGCTTCTCAATACATCAGCTACTTAGATACTCAAGAAATTGACATTGCTGATGCTCAAGAAGATGAAATCTTAATCAAGCGTGATGGTAAATTACACCGTCCTAAGCGTTTACCTTCTGGCTTATATCAGTTCCGTCCTGACACTCAAATTGACCGTGTTGTACTTGACTGTGTATCTAGCCTTCAAAATGGTGCTGACCTTCTTTGGATCGAAACTGCGACTCCAAACGTAGAAGAAATCGCACACATGGTTAACCGTGTTAAAGAAGTTGTTCCAAATGCGAAGCTTGTTTATAACAACAGCCCATCATTCAACTGGACTTTAAACTTCCGCCAACAAGCTTACGACCGTTGGGTTGCTGAAGGTAAAGACGTATCGAATTATGACCGCGCTAAATTAATGAGCGCTGAATATGATAATACTGAATTAGCTGCTGATGCTGATGACAAGATCCGTACATTCCAAGCAGATGCTTCTCGTGAAGCGGGTGTGTTCCATCACTTGATCACACTTCCGACTTACCACACTGCAGCTCTTTCTACTCATGAGCTTGCACAAGGTTACTTCGGTTCTGAAGGTATGTTGGCTTATGTTGCTGGCGTACAACGTAAAGAAATCCGTGGTGGTATCGCTTGTGTGAAACACCAAGCAATGGCGGGTTCTGACATCGGTGATGATCACAAAGAAATCTTCTCTGGTGATAACGCTCTTAAAGCACATGATGATGCTAAAAATACAATGAACCAATTCGCAGCTCACTAAGAATTGATTTCAAAAGAAAACCCGCTCACATGAGCGGGTTTTTTTATTATGAAAAAATAATTATTTTTTCAATACATAATGCTCAGCTAAAGAGCCTTCAATTTTCTTACCTTCTGTATCTAAAGCAGTTGCTGTATTTTCACCAATAAAGAATTTACGGTTTTGAGATTTATCATCTAAGGTAATGACTGAAGTATTATCTTTGTCAAAAGTAAACGTACCATGAGTTTCAAATGGTTTTTTATCACCTTTGCCAAGGTAAGTTTCAGTCAATTCATAAGTTTTATCATCTTTTAACTCTAATTCAGTTTTGATACCTTCACAGTCTGCACATGGAAGAGTGCCTTTATATGTCCCGTCCCAATCTAATGAGTTTTCAGCCGTATGAGCAGTATCTACCGTGTTGTTATTTGCTTCAGTAGTTTGTGCTGGAGCAGAGGCTTGTGTTGTCGTGTCGGCTTTATTTTCATTTTTGCTACAAGCAACAAGAAGGGCACTTACAAGTGCAACTGATAATAATGTTTTTTTCATGATGATCTAAACCTCGGAAAATAAATAAAAAAGCAATAAACAGGCTATGAAATATGAGAGCTTAATAAAAGTTTAAGTATGTAATTTAATTTTAACAAAAGGTAAAGTGAGTAAGTTTTGAAGAATTATTAAAAAGAAAATGAAAAGGAGGTATTCACTAAAAATAAAAAATATTTAATGAATACCTTATAAATTACGGTTGAGCAGAAACCCCACCTAAGGAGTCGCATGCTGATTTATAGAGTTGGTACTGTTGCTTTAAAACTTCATCCAATGGCATATCGAATAATTCTTCACCATTTTTATAGCTCTCTACGTATGATGTTGCTTTTTCTTTGCTTACCGCTAGAGATTGCTGGTAGTAAGAATTAATCGAGCTGGTTGCAAGCTGGCTTGTCTCGACATTTTTACATTCGAAATTGTGCAGAATCTTTTCTGCACGTTTGACCTCGCTAGATTGGCCAAAAATACACCCGGTTAAAAAGACAAGTGGGGTTAACACGAAAAAAAGTTTCATGGAGAGCGAGTATGGAAGCAACGGTGGGCGCTATTGTATAAATAATTCCATAAGTTACTGTGGTTTTATGTTAGACATTGATGATTTTTTAGCTCATTAAAATCGAAAAATTGTATCTAATTTTGTCATTGGCCTTATTTTCATATTTGGTGCGTATTTTGCTTATAAGTTTAAGCACTTATTTTGAACATATGAACCAGAATGAATCAGGTACAAACGTTTTCAAAAAAATCTTTAGCACCATTTTGGTATGCACAATTAGAGCTCGGATTTTGTTTTGAAAATTCACGCACCATAATGAGTCACAGAAAGCATCATGGCCCTGTTAGGGTGCAAAAAATGCTCTGGCCTGAAAAAACAGGTGTATGCCATGCCATTATTGTTCATCCACCTGCAGGAATTGCAGGAGGAGATCATCTTACTTTTGAAATTGAAACCAAAGATCAAGCTCATGCGGTTGTAACTACGCCTGGTGCAGGGAAATGGTACAAAACCAATGGCAAGCAAGCTTTTCAGCATATTCATTTGCATGTGAAAGATCAGTCTATTTTAGAGTGGGTTCCACAAGAAACGATGCTGTTTGATGGAGCTTTAGCGCATTCAGAAACTCATATTCATCTTGACCAAGCTGCAAGTTTTATTGGGTGGGATATGTTAGTACTAGGGCGGCAGGCACGTGCTGAGCGCTTTGTTCAGGGAAGTTATCATAACCAATTTAAATTGTGGCGAGAACATAAATTGTTAGTCGCAGATACATTGTATTTTGAAGGAGAAGATCGTTGGCTTAGTTCATGTTTAGGCATGAATAATCAAGCAGTAATGGGAAGTTTTTGGGCAGTCGCTCCTGAGAAATATCGTTCATCATTTTACTTAGAACAACAGCTAGAACTCATTCGGGAATTAATGATGCGTATGCAGGCGCCCGTCACTTTAACGCTATTAGATGATGTGGTTTCTGCCCGTTTCTTAGGAAATGATGTTCGACATTGCCATGATGCTTTTGCGGCTATAAGAGCAAGATTAAGGAATTATTGGTTTGATTTAGATGAAGAATTTCCAAGAATTTGGAAAACCTAAGTTACGTTAAATTGCGTATTTAAAAAACAGTTAAAACAAGTATGCTACTTTTGAGCACGTATTTTGCTTAAAGAATATAAATGCAATTTAGGAAAGAGAAATGGAACTCAATCCAACAGAAAAAGATAAGTTACTCATTTTTACTGCAGGTTTAGTGGCTGAGCGTCGTAAAGCTCGTGGCTTGAAACTGAATTATCCAGAAGCTATAGCTTTTATTTCTGCTGCTCTGCTGGAAGGTGCACGGGACGGTATGACAGTGAGTGACTTAATGCATTACGGGACAACTTTATTAAAGCGCGAAGACGTGATGGATGGTGTGCCAGAAATGATTGCTGAGGTTCAAGTCGAGGCAACTTTTCCAGATGGCTCGAAATTAGTCACTGTTCATCAGCCAATCGTATAAAAGGAACACTTATGATCCCCGGCGAAATCATCACCCCAGATGCCGATATTGAACTGAATGTTGGGCGGCAAACTTTAAAAGTTGTAGTTGCCAATATTGGCGATCGACCTATTCAGGTGGGTTCTCATTTTCATTTTTATGAAGCAAATGATGCATTACAGTTTGATCGCGAAATGGCGAAGGGTTTTCGACTGAATATTGCAGCTGGTACAGCAATTCGTTTTGAACCGGGACAAACTCGAGAAGTGGAGCTTGTTGCTTTGGTTGGTAAACGAGAAGTTTATGGTTTCGCAGGCCGCGTCATGGGCAAGCTGGATTAAACATAACAACGATAATGAAAGAGATGAGTAATAAGTTATGAAAATGTCACGTCGTGCATATGCTGAGATGTTTGGTCCAACAGTTGGTGATCGTATTCGTTTGGCTGATACAGAGCTCTTTATTGAAGTTGAGCAAGACTTAACGACTTATGGTGAAGAAGTTAAATTTGGCGGTGGAAAAGTTATTCGTGATGGAATGGGGCAGTCACAACTTTTAGCCGATGAAGTTGCTGACACGGTCATTACTAATGCTTTAATTATTGATTGGTGGGGAATTGTAAAAGCTGATGTGGGTTTAAAGAATGGTCGAATTTGGAAAATCGGAAAAGCTGGCAACCCTGATATTCAACCGGACATTACGATTCCTTTAGGCGCTGCAACCGAAGTGATTGCAGGTGAAGGACAAATTTTAACAGCAGGCGGTATTGATACCCACATTCACTGGATTTGTCCTCAACAAGTTGAAACGGCGTTAATGTCGGGGACAACAACCATGGTTGGTGGTGGCACAGGACCAGCAGCTGGGACCTCAGCAACGACAGTGACTCCAGGGCCTTGGCACATTGCGACCATGTTACAGGCGATTGACGATTTGCCTATGAATATTGGTCTATTAGGTAAAGGCAATTTAAGTTTACCAGACCCCATTCGAGAGCAAATTAAAGCTGGGGTAATTGGCTTAAAACTGCATGAAGACTGGGGCTCAACACCAGCAGCTATTGATAATTGCTTGAGCGTGGCAGATGAGTTTGATGTACAGGTCGCGATTCATACAGATACTTTAAATGAAGGGGGCTTTTTAGAAGAAACACTGGCAGCATTTAAAGATCGTACAATTCATACGTACCATACTGAAGGTGCGGGTGGTGGGCATGCACCTGACATTTTAAAAGCGATCGGGCAAAGTAATGTGTTGCCGTCTTCTACCAATCCAACGCGACCTTATACGATTAATACCATTGATGAGCATTTAGATATGCTCATGGTTTGCCATCATTTAGACCCAGCAATTGCTGAAGATATTGCTTTTGCAGAAAGTCGTATTCGCCGTGAAACCATTGCTGCCGAAGATATTTTGCAAGACTTAGGCGCGATTGCCATGATGTCATCGGACTCTCAGGCGATGGGCCGTGTGGGCGAAGTGATTTTACGTACTTGGCAAACTGCCCATAAAATGAAAATTCAACGTGGTCCTTTAGAGGGCGACAATGAATTTCATGATAACAATCGCGTTAAACGCTACATTGCCAAATATACAATTAACCCAGCAATTACTCATGGTTTAAGTCATGAAATTGGTTCGGTGGAGGTCGGAAAACTTGCTGATTTAGTGTTATGGAAGCCAGCCTTTTTTGGTGTGAAACCTTCTATGATTATTAAAGGTGGCATGATTGCAGCAGCTCCAATGGGCGATATTAATGCTTCAATTCCAACACCTCAACCCGTGCATTATCGTCCAATGTTTGGTGCCTATCCACGTGGTGTACATAACACCTGCATTACCTTTTTATCTCAAGCAGCAATTGATGAAAAAGTTGCTGAAAAATTAAATCTTAAAAAGTTAATTAGCCCCTGTAAAAACACCCGCTCAATTAGTAAAGCGGATATGAAGCACAACACATATTGTCCTGTCATGCAGGTTCATCCTGAGACTTACGAGGTGCGGGCTGATGGTGAGCTATTAACATGTGAACCTGCTGTTGTGTTACCCATGGCTCAGCGTTATTTCTTGTTTTGATAAGTTTTATTGAGATGATTTTGCTTCATGAATTTATACATATGAACTGAATAAAGGAGAGAAAAATTAAATGAAAATCTATACCCAACGTCTTGAAGATATTTCTCCTGATCAGGCATTTGAAACGGTTGAATTGACTTTTGATACCCGCCAAAAATCAAGATTTCGAGCGACTTTAGCAAGTGGTATGGATATTGGTGCCGATTTACCACGTACTGGCATTTTGCGTAGTGGTTCATATATTGCAACTCAACAAGGTGATGTACTACGTGTAGATGCTAAGCCTGAACGTTTGATGCAAGTCAGCGCAGCAAGCGATTTTGATTTGCTTAAAGCGGCTTATCACCTTGGTAACCGACATGTGCCATTAATGCTGACACCTACAGCTTTATATTTTGAACCTGATCATGTGCTTGCCGAAATGGTAGAAGGGTTGGGGCTTATAGTCTCAGAAACTGATCATCCGTTTGAACCTGAAAGCGGCGCCTATGCACAGCATAGTCATGACCACCGCTTAAGCCCAATCAAAGCTTTGCATCATGTCCATTCATAACGCAGCGCAATTACTTCAATTACTGACACTGTCTTCTACGGCATTGCCAGTTGGAGCATATTGTTATTCACAAGGTGTAGAAACAGCCATCGATATTGGCTTAATACACGATGAAACCTCAGCAATTGCTTATTTCGAAGAAGTACTGGAAATGTTGTTAGTACGGTTTGAGTTACCCGTATTAAAACGTCTCATGCAACATCACGATGATCAAGATCAGTTTCTGGTTTGGGCAAATTTATATAAGGCAAGTCGTGAAACTAAAGAGCTTTTGGCAGAGTCTCAACAGCTGGCATTTTCTTTGAATGCGTGGATTAGAGATGTTTTAAAAAAACCTGTTGAAGTTAAAAAGCAGTTTGGTTTTGTGCCTGTCTATGCACAGCTCTGTGGTCGACTTGGGCTTAAAGATGTTGATGTGCTCACAGCTTATACCTTTACCGTTTTAGAAAATCAGGTTTTGGCTGCGGTAAAAACTGTACCTTTAGGGCAAATGGCGGGACAAAGGATTTTATGGCACTTACATGGTCTAGTACCTCAAGCTGTGGAAAAAGCCTTGCAACTGGTTGATGAGCAATTGAGTAGTGCTTTACCTCGTTATGCCATGCTGAGTATGAAACACGAAACCCAATATTCACGGTTATTCAGATCTTAAGTTTAGGAAAGAAGGATAAAAAACATGACAGAACGTAGTCCATTACGAGTTGGAATTGGCGGACCGGTAGGTTCGGGTAAAACTGCGCTTACACTTAATTTATGTTTAGCCTTGCGTAATAAATACAACATGGCTGTGGTGACAAATGATATTTACACCAAAGAAGATTCAAACTTTTTAACCCGTAATGAAGCGATGTCGCCAGATCGTATTGTGGGTGTAGAAACAGGTGGTTGTCCGCATACAGCAATTCGTGAAGATGCTTCAATTAACTTGGCTGCAATTGATGATTTATGTGAAAAGTTTGATGGGTTGGAACTCATTATTATTGAAAGCGGTGGTGATAATTTAGCTGCAACATTTAGTCCGGAACTCTCGGATTTAACGTTATATGTAATTGATGTTGCCGGCGGAGAAAAAATCCCTCGTAAAGGTGGCCCGGGCATTACCAAATCAGATTTACTGATTATTAATAAAACTGACCTTGCGCCTATGGTCGGTGCAAATCTTGATGTGATGGATCAAGATGCGAAACGCATGCGCGGAGAAAAGCCATTTTTGTTTTCAAATATGAAAACCCAAGATGGTCTTGAAGAAATTATTCAATTTATTGAGAAACAAGGGCTGTTTAAAGCTTAAGGAGTGAGATTATGGACTTCATGAAAAAGTGGGGCATAGGGCTCCTTGCATTATTACCTACACTCGTAATGGCACACCCAGGACACGACCATGAACATTCAGGGTTTATGGCAGGATTTATTCATCCGTTTACCGGATTAGATCATTTAGTGATGGCTTTGGCTTTCGGTGTTTTACTCTGGTCGGCAGCGAAGCAATGGAAGATTGCGGGTGTAGTGACTTTAAGCATTACTTTAATTGTCGGCTTTTTAATCGGTGCTCAAGGTTTAGTACCTGCAAATGTCGCTGAATATGGGATTGTTGCTTCTTTAGTGGTTACAGCAATTGCACTATGGACAAAATCTAATCGGATTTTACCTATCGCTGCGGTATTACTTGCAAGCTTTCATGGTATAGCGCATGGTGTTGAATTAGCACACGCAGGTCATGTCGTAGCATTAGTAGCAGGTATGGTTACAGCTATGGCTTTAATTTATGTCGGTGGATTAGCATTAGGCGCTGCACTTACACGATATGTGCCATATGGCAAAAAAATTGTAGGTGCTTGCGCGGCTATTGTTGCAGTGATTGGTTTAAGTTAGTCATCACTCCGAAAGTAAAAGGTAGCTTTAGGCTACCTTTTTTAATCAGTGACTTTCTGATAAAGCCCCGCATGAACTGTACCAGCTTTCGTTGTTTTAACTTGTTGCCATGTTGATGGAAGGTGAAGCTGAGATAAATCTCGATCAGCTTCAACATAAATATATCCATTCTTTTTAATATGTGGTTCTGCCAAGGTCGAGAGTTCTTGCCATAAATCTAGACTATAAGGTGGGTCTAAAAATACAACATCGAACTGTTCTTTTAAACGGGGTAAAGCTTGTTGAGCAGTCGCATTGATTAAATGACAATTTGGGGCTTTTAATAGCTCAACATTATCTTTTAAAAATCGTGCCTGAGTTTTGTCTGGTTCAATCATATAAACTGATGCAGCACCACGTGACAAGGCTTCAAAACCTAATGCGCCAGAACCTGTGCAGACATCAAGGACATAAGCATTTTGAATATCCCACATGAGCCAGTTAAACAAAGTTTCACGTACTCTATCTGGCGTTGGGCGTAAACCATCAATGCTAGCGAAGGGAAGTACTCGTCTTTTCCATTCGCCGCCAATAATACGTAATTGGTTTTTCATTATTCATCGACCTCATTGGTTGCAGGACGAGCGGGTAGAGCCTGTGGTGTTGAGGCTGCAGTTGAAGTGGTTGATGCTGGAGTAGAGCTAGCAGCTTCACCGCCGCTTGATAGTTCACCCGGCTTAATTCCAGCGGTCATCAGTCCCCCATTGACTTGATGGTTTGCTGGTCGGACTGGGTTCTTCTTACGAGTTAATAACCAATAATCAAAAATAGGTCTTGCAAGTTGAGCAGCAGAACCACCATGACGACCATTTTCCCAAATCACGGCAATCGCAATTTCTGGTTTGTCTGCTGGCGCAAAACCAACAAATAAACCATGGTCAAGTTGGCGTTCGCTCAGCGCTGATTCATTATAACGTTTACCCTGTGCAATACTCTTAACCTGTGCAGTTCCTGTTTTTCCTGCAATTTGATATAGCGGTGTACGAATGCCTCGGCCAGTACCTGATTGAATTACATCAATCATGGCATCGCGCATTTGAACCCAGTCTTCATCTGTTCCATTGAAGTTAATTTTGCCATCAGGTGCATTACGCACGGTAAATGGTTTTGCACCATGAGTTGAACGTAAAACATGAGGGGTGACATGAGAACCATGATTGGCTGTAATTGCAGTTGCCATAGCAAGTTGTAAAGGTGTAGCTGTAAACGCACCTTGACCAATACTCACAGAAATAGTTTCGCCCTTCATCCATTTGGCTTTGCGAGTACGCATTTTCCATTCAGGATTTGGATAAAGACCTTCGCTTTCACTCGGTAAGTCGACACCTGTTTTTTGACCGAACCCAAATTGACGCATCCATTGGTTCATCTGATCAATACCCATTTGATGGGCAAGAATATAAAAATAGGTGTCACATGACATAATGATGGCTTTATGCATGTTTACGATGCCATGACCAGTTTTTTTCCAGTCGCGGAACTTATGAGAATCGCCAGGTAAGTGGAAATAGCCTGGGTCAGAAATTGCTGTTGACCAGTTTACAATCCCGTAGTGTAAACCACCCATCGCTTCCATTGGTTTAATGGTAGAACCTGGTGGATATGCACCTTGTACCGCACGGTTATAAAGCGGTTGATCTAAACTATCACGTAAAGAACTATAATCTTTATGGTTAATACCAGTCACAAACAAATTAGGGTTGAAACTTGGACTAGATACTAACGCCAGAATTTCGCCAGTACGAGGGTCGATAGCAACAATGGCACCACGACGTCCTGCGAGCTGTTGAGAGGCAACAACTTGTAAGCCATAATCTAAAGATAAATAGAGGTCATTGCCGCGAGTAGGGTCTTTGCGGCCTAAATGGCGCAATATATTACTGTGGGCATCTGCTTCAACAGACTCATAACCTGGTGTTCCATGAAGTAGATCTTCATAACTTTTTTCTACGCCAATTTTACCGATCAGGTTGGTGCCAGCATATAAATCTTTATCAATGCTTTTTAATTCTTTATCGTTAATACGCCCAACATAGCCAATCACATGAGCAAATAACTCACCATGTGGATAGTAACGGGTCATTTGTGTTTCGATTCTTACGCCAGGAAATTTATATTTGGCTTCACTAAACTTGGCAATATTGGCTTCAGTTAGATTAAGTTTAATCGCGACACGTTCAGTTTTTCGAGCAGTTTTTATACGACTTTTGAAACGGTCAATATCTTCTTGTGTTAGATCTAAAATAGGTTGCAGCTGCTCAACCACATGGTCGGCATCTTCTACATCTGTTTTACTTAAAGTTGCTGTAAAAACAGGATAATTATCTGCAAGCAATACACCATTTCGGTCATAGATATAACCACGAGCAGGAGGAAGTGGCTGCAAGCGAATCCGGTTTTTGTCAGATGCAGTAGAAAATTCGTCGTAGTGAAAAATTTGCAGATAAGCGTATCGGCTAATCAGCACTAATAAGCAAACGATCACAAGACCTACGGCAAAAAAGATTCGTCCCCGATAAATGCGCTTTTCTTGCTGGATATCTTTTAAAGGAAAGTGCTGCTTCATAGGGATCGACTTAATGACATTGGGTAGAAAAATAGCTGCTTATTCTAACGCAAGAGCGCTTAAAATATTGCATAATTTTCAAAGTTTCAGTGGATTTCAATAAGATACTTTTTGACTTTGTAGACAACAAAATTGTAGATACTTGTATATAAGAAGCAAAATAATTCTGTTAAAGTCTCTCATTCAATAGAATAGGGTTGTTCTCACCATACGATTAGGGAAAATGGAGAAAATAATGAGAAAAATTTATCCCTTACTTGCAGTTTTGACGGTAAGTAGTTGGGCTCATGCTCAAGACTATTCGTTTCTTCCAGAAGCAAAATTATCAGGACATACGGCATCTACGTGGAACGTGGGTGCTGGTTTTACACAAAAACTATTACATCTAAACGGCGAGTGGGTAAACCCTTATGGTATTGCCTATGCAAAAGCCGGTGCATTTTTGAATGGTGACAAAACAGCAGGTGGGCAAGTCGGATTCCGATATCCTTATTATCTTACTGGCACAGATAAAAATGGTTACTATATTGGTTTCTATGCTGGGCATCTCGATAGTAAAGAAGTAGATGGTGATTATAAATCCCGTTTAGGCGCAGGTGTCGATTTGGCCTATGTATTGTTGAATTCAGAAAGAATTAGTACTTTTAGTGTGGGTATTGGTGCTGCCGAAAAGTTAACTGACCAAAATGGAAATGTTGCGGCGGATACTAAACCACAAATTCAATTTTCTTATTCTCTAAGTTTTGGTTTATAAAACAAAGCAGTTTATCGTTAACTCGCCATAAGCAGAGCACAAATAAATACGAGAGTCTTACATGTTAGAGTACGTCAGCGGATTGTGGCAGACCTTTTTACACAGACCTGATTTTTGGGCCGTTTTAAGTATCATTCCAGTTACTGCCTTTGTTACATGGGCACACGTGTGGATGGCTTTAAAAATGGTGTTTTACCCAATCAAATTTTGGGGATTCCACTTAGGTCCACTACCAGTCGGTTGGCAAGGTATTGTGCCACGTAAAGCTGGACGTATCTCGGGCATTATTACCGACAATACTTTATCTAAATTAGGTTCATTGCGTGAATTTTTAGAAGCAATGGATCCTGAAGATATGGCACGCATTATTGGTGAGCAGGTTGGGTTTGAACTTGAACATCTGATTGATGAAGTCATGATCGATCGTAATGCTGTACTTTGGGAAAACTTACCTTATTCAATTAAACGCCGTATTTATGCCCAGGCGCATAAACAATTACCAGGTGTATTAAGAGAATTAGTGACTGAGCTGACCATGAACGTCGAGTCACTGGTTAATATGCGTGAAATGGTGGTGAGCCAGATGGAAGGGGACCGCCGTTTAATGGTACGCATGTTCTTAAAAGTTGGGCAAAAAGAAATCAACTTTATTTGGCACATTAGTGCTTTAATTGGAATGTTCTTTGGTATTTTCCAAATGGTGGTTTGGTTTGTCGTGCCTTGGCACTGGACAGTCCCATTTTGGGCTTCAATTTGGGGCTTTTTAACCAACTGGATTGCAATCTGGATGGTATTCAACCCAATTGAACCACACTATATTCGTTACCCACAGATTTTTAGATTAACAAAAGATCGAAAGTTTCCTTGGATTGTGCCAGTTCTTCGAATTGGGACCTATAATTTCCAAGGTGCTTTCATGAAGCGTCAAGAAGAAGTCTCTGATGTATTTTCAAGCGTAGTAACAGAAGATTTAATTACGTTAAAATCGATTATGACCGAAATGATGTACGGGCCGCGTAAAGATAAAACTCGCCGCATTGTGAAGCGTCATATTAACGAAATTATGGAAACACCGTTAGTTCGTACATCTTTACAGCTTTCTTTAGGGCCAAGAGAGTATGCAAGATTAAAGACGGACTTGATTGATCGTTCAATTGAAATTACGATGGGACCCGTATGTGACCCAGCGCTGAACGCAAGCCGGGCACAGAAGATTTTTCAAATGTTTAAAGAGCGTATTCGCGAACTGACACCAAAAGAGTTTCAGAATTTATTGCGTCCTGCATTTCAGGAGGATGAGTGGATTCTTATTGTACTAGGTGGGGTAACCGGATTTATTGCTGGTACAATACATTTGTTTGTGGCTTTCTTATAATTCGACGTCGGGCAGGATCTATTGAAGATTAACGAGACTTTTTCTGCCGGACTTCATATTCATTGTTTTAAATGAGGATGTTTTTTATGCGCATTATTTTACTCGGACCACCTGGAGCAGGCAAAGGGACTCAGGCTCAGTTGATCTGTAAGCGCTACAATGTCCCACAAATTTCAACCGGTGATATGCTCCGTGCTGCAATTCGTGAAGGTACTGAATTAGGTTTAAAAGCTAAAAGCGTAATGGAATCTGGTGGTTTGGTTTCAGATGAACTTATTATCGGTTTAGTAAAAGAACGTATTGCTCAGCCTGACTGTGTAAATGGCTGCATTTTCGATGGTTTCCCACGTACTATTCCACAAGCTGAAGCTTTGGAAAAAGAAGGGATTAACATTGATCACGTGATTGAAATTGATGTTCCTGACGAAGAAATCGTACAACGTCTTTCTGGTCGTCGTCAGCATCCAGCTTCTGGCCGCGTTTATCATACAGTTTACAATCCACCTAAAGTGGAAGGTAAAGATGATGAAACTGGTGAAGATCTTGTTCAACGTCCAGATGACCAAGAAGAAACAATCCGTAAACGTTTAGCGTCTTATCATACAGAAACTGAGCAATTGGTTGGATTCTATCAAAGCCGTGCTGCATCTGGTGAGAATGCACCAACTTATGACAAGCTTGATGGCTTGCGTACAATTGAAGATGTACAAAAAGATTTGTTCAACATCTTAGACAAATAATTTAATATTGTTTGTGATAATGAGCCCTCTTTGTGAGGGCTCTTTTCTTTCATTCAGTGCAGGAGAACAATATGAAAATCATATTGATTTTGGTGGTATTGCTAAGTCTGGCACTCGTCTTATTTTTGGGTTATCAGAGCTATAAAATGCTGAGACAGGTACAAAAACAAGCAAAAGAAGAGCGTAATGAGAAAAAACGTCTAAAGTAAGTTCGATTGGGTATGTTATCTATACCCAACCATATTTTTAAGCTTCAATATTTTTAATAGCAATTTGTTTTTGTGCACCAAATTCAAAGCGATCAGGCCAGTTGCAAACATCTGCAACTACACATTCAGCACATTTCGGTTTACGAGCGATACAACAATAACGGCCGTGTAAGATGAGCCAGTGGTGTGCATCTATAATAAATTCTTTAGGAATAACCTTTACTAAACGGTGCTCAACTTCAAGTACATTTTTCCCCACAGCTAAGCCAGTTCGATTTCCCACTCGGAAAATATGGGTATCGACAGCCATAGTCGGTTGTCCGAATGCCGTATTTAAAACAACATTTGCAGTTTTACGCCCCACACCAGGTAAAGCTTCCAAGTCTTTTCTGTTGCTTGGAACTTCGCCGTTAAATTGTTCCATTAAAATCTTACAGGTTTTAATGACATTTTCGGCTTTGGCGTTGTAAAGCCCAATAGTTTTAATATATTCCTTTAACCCATCTACGCCTAAGTTATAGATTTTCTCAGCAGTGTTGGCCACAGGGTAAAGTTTATCAGTTGCCTTATTTACACTTACGTCGGTCGCTTGAGCTGATAACATAACTGCAATAAGTAACTCAAAAGAAGATGAGTATTTTAATTCGGTTTGAGGCGAAGGCCGTTGTTCGCGAAGGCGTTCAAAGAAAATTTGAATCTGCTTTTTCGTCATATTTTTGACAGCCATTCAGACCTCCTGTAATTGCATGAGTTGCTGTTGTAGTTCTTCGAGTTGAAGACGTTTTTTAGCATCTTCACGTACACTTAACTGTTTTTCCAGTTTCTTAATTTGTGTACGAATTTTAGCTAACTCAATTGTAGTTTTAGCATCAGTTGGCACAGTCTCTTTAGGTTTCTCAATGAGCTGGATAGAAGGTAATTCATCAAGTGCCTGAGAAAACTGCGCAAACAGTTGAGTATCAATTTCAGCACGTACCACCGGACCTTTTCGGTGACTGCGACGCTTTTCTTCACGTTGGATATGTGCGTAATAGCGTTGTCTTAAATCATTTTGTTCGGCGATACGCTGTTGTTCATTTGGTAAAGCTTGTGTGTCTTCAACCAAATCAATGCAATCTACTGGACAAGGTGGAATGCATAACTCACAACCCGTACATAAGTCGGTCAAGATGGTATGCATGAGCTTACCACTACCAATAATAGCATCTACAGGACAAGCACTAATACATTTGGTGCAACCAATACACTCATCCTCACGAATAATCGCTTTCATTCGCTGTGGGCGACCATCTGTTTGAATAGGCCATACGCTACTTTCAGCAGTTAATGGAGAGCGATTGAGTAGATTTGCGAGTGCATCAGCAACAGGTTGTCCACCTGGAACACATTTATTTGCTTCTTCACCTTCAGCAATCGACTTTGCGTAGGGTAGACATCCATCACGATGTCCACATAGACCACATTGAGTTTGTGGTAATAACGCATCAATCTCGCGTATGAGAGAAATAGATGAATTCATAGGGGGGCAAATAGCTTGGTTAAAACGATGCGATAATGAAGAAAAAGCTAAGTAAGGTCAATGGATTTTAACGAATTTATCGGGTTTTTAATTGACCTAAAATGTAGCTAATATTGCACAATAATAGATCAATAAAAATGAAAAGTTAAATTACTATTTCTTATTTTTAAGTAGTTTTTCTAAAAATAAGTTTTTGATAATTAAGGTTAATAAAATAATTTAAAATAACTATTGTTAAAATTGATGGAAAGAGATTTAATATTTTGCTGCTAAATGATGCATTTAATAATGTATTGCACCAATTTAATTCATTACTATGCTGAGGACCGTGCATTGAAATATAACAATCTGAATGAATTCCTGAATTACGTGCAAGCACGTGATCCGCATCAACCTGAATTTTTGCAAGCTGTCGAAGAAGTAATGACGAGTTTGTGGCCATTTATTGAAAAAAATCCAGAATATGCAGAGCAGGGTTTGTTAGAACGCTTAGTTGAACCTGAGCGTGTGATTCAATTTCGTGTTTCATGGATGGATGATCAAGGTCAGACTCAAGTTAACCGAGCTTTCCGTGTTCAATACAATTCAGCAATTGGTCCCTTCAAAGGTGGAATGCGTTTCCATCCATCGGTCAATCTATCAATTTTAAAATTTTTAGGTTTTGAGCAGACTTTTAAAAACTCCCTTACCACATTACCTATGGGTGGTGGGAAAGGTGGTTCAGATTTCGATCCTAAAGGTAAATCTGATGCTGAAATTATGCGATTCTGTCAGGCACTCATGATTGAGCTGTACCGTCATTTGGGACCAAATACGGATATTCCTGCGGGTGATATCGGCGTGGGTGCACGTGAAGTTGGTTATATGGCAGGCATGATGAAAAAGCTGAGTAATGACACCGCTTGTGTCTTTACCGGTAAAGGAATTTCATTCGGTGGTAGTTTAATGCGTCCTGAAGCTACTGGTTATGGTACGGTTTACTTTGCAGAAGAAATGCTAAAAGCGCGTGGGCAATCTTTTGCTGGTAAAACAGTCTCTGTGTCAGGTTCAGGTAATGTTGCGCAATATGCGGCAGAGAAGGCGATGTTCTTAGGGGCAAAAGTTGTTACTTTGTCTGACTCTAATGGAACAGTTTATGTGAAAAATGGTTTTACAGATGAATTGCTTACTGAGGTCATGAATCTTAAAAATATTAAACGTGGTCGTATTTCCGAGTTTGCTTCTAAACATGGTTTTGAATATTTTGAAGGAAAAACACCTTGGCATATACCTGTTGATATCGCTTTACCATGTGCTACGCAAAATGAATTAACAGGTCAAGATGCTAAAACGCTTATTGCGAATGGTGTAATTTGTGTGGCTGAAGGCGCTAATATGCCATCTACACTTGAAGCAGTTGAACACTTTATCGAAGCTAAAATTTTGTATGCGCCAGGAAAAGCCTCTAATGCGGGTGGTGTAGCAACGTCTGGTTTAGAAATGTCTCAAAATGCAATTCGTTTAAGCTGGACACATGCTGAGGTTGATGAGCGTTTACATGCAATTATGAAAGACATTCATGCCAATTGTGTAAGATACGGTACAAAAGAAGACGGTACTGTTAACTATGTTGATGGTGCCAATATTGCAGGTTTTGTAAAAGTTGCCGATGCAATGCTTGCTCAAGGTATTTTTTAAAAATAGAAATAAAAAAATCCGATGCATAAGCATCGGATTTTTTTAGTCTAAAAACTTATTTTTTAGGTTTTTTAACTAATTCTTGCTCTACAACCATATCTAATACATCTGCTTGACTAGATTGGTCAGCAGCTGGGTTTTTCACTTCAAAACGTTTTACACGTAAAATTACGCGTTGGTCTGGATTGTGTTCAAAACCTTCGATTTGACCATAATATAATGACCAGTTTTTGTCTACATAGGTTTTAACACCTTTGTCATCGTATTTAATCTCACGAACTTGCATACAAGTTTGTGGTGCAACACCAGTACATGACTTAGTTTGTGGTGCTACTTCTAGGAAAACAGTTTTTCCTTCAGATTGATATTTTGCTTCAGGTGTCATTTTACCAGTAAAGGTATATTTTTGACCTTGAGCATCAGATACCGTCAATGTTGGTTGATCAGCGTTTGTTGTATTAAGTTCAAACGGAATAGCACGCTTTTGGAAGAGGCTGCTAGAAAATTGTTCCTGTTTCATTAAAGCAGGTTCACACGCCATCATAGTTGACATGACGTCAGCCGTTACGATGGTATTGTTTTCAACTTTCCAAGTTGTTCCTTGGCGGTTACAACCCGTTGCGATAGATAAACGGTCATTAGTAAAGTTAAGAACGATAGGTTTTTTTGTGTTTTCAGGCTGATATGACCAAGAGTAGTCTGTTAAAGCTTGAGTATTCACTGCTTTTTGACCTTGGAAAATATGTTTTTGACCAGTTTTATCTGTCACGCTTAAAATCACCTGACCATTATTGTTGCTAATTTCGATTGGTAATTTTGCTTCATTAAAGATGCTAGTAGAAAGTTGTTCTTGTTTCATTAGATCATCTTGGCAAGCCATCATCGTCGAAACGAGATTAGAGGTAACAAGTTGGTTACCCTCAACTTTCCAAGTACCGCCTTGGCCATTACACCCCGTATTGATTGCTAATTTGCCATCTGCATTAAAGTTAAGGACAAGTGGTTTAGAAGCTTTTACATTTTGGTAAGTCCAAGCATATTCACCTAAAGTGGCTGCAAGGTTTTGTTGTTGCTCAGATACAATTGGAGCAGGAGTATTCGTAACAGTTTGACACGCCATCAAAGAAAAAGGTAACAACGCAAGAATTAAATATTTAATTTTCATTTAAAAAAACTTCAAGTAAAAAAACAACAGCAGTAAGCTTAAAACATTCTTAAAAAAATAAAATGTAAACATTTGATTGTTTCGGTTTTTAAAATGTATAAGTTTGTAAGTTATTCTAATTTTCAATAAAAATAATGGTATACCCCGAAAAACGGGGTATTAGCTAATAATTAATCAAAACGATAGATATCCATACCTAATGAGCCCATTGTGAAGCTGCTGTGAACAATCGTAAAGCGATTGCCTGTGCCCATAGCAAAGAATAAAGGCGCA
Source organism: Acinetobacter sp. AYS6 (assembly GCF_025630795.1). NCBI lineage: Bacteria > Pseudomonadati > Pseudomonadota > Gammaproteobacteria > Moraxellales > Moraxellaceae > Acinetobacter > Acinetobacter sp. AYS6. The sequence continues at coordinate 570,088 of NZ_JAOTNV010000005.1, read as the reverse complement.
AAATGATCAAGAGTAGGGTGATTACGTTTTACATAAGGCAATGACTGCCAGTCTAGTACGCCATCATAATCTTGATGGTTAAGTTTATTAACAACAGTATTTCTAAAAGTTGAAGCCCACTCAGGAACTTTAGAGTTGTCTCCTTGCCAAGATAACTCTGCAAGATTATGAGTAATACTGCCTGAACCAATCAGTAAAATTTGTTTATCACGTAAAGGCGCGAGAGTTTGTCCTATACGGTAAATTTCCTGTGCGCTTAAATTGGTTGGCAAAGAAATTTCGACTACAGGAATATCTGCATCAGGATACATATGCAATAGAGGCATCCATACGCCATGGTCACGAGGGCGTGTACTATTGGCATGTGCAACAAAGTGAGCATCTGCCAATAATTTTAAGATTTCTTCAGCGAGTTCGGGCTGCCCAGGTGCGCTGTAGCGAATTTCATAGAGCTCTTTAGGAAAGCCGCGGAAATCATGCCATGTTTCGGGACGAGTCGAAATACTCACTTCAAGTGCTTTACTCTCCCAATGTGCAGACATCACAATGATTGCCTTTGGAGTAGGAAGATTTTCACCTAAACGATGTAGAGCAGGTCCTACTTGTTCGGGGTCAAGTGCAAGCATGGGTGAACCATGTGAAATAAACAGTCCGGGAAGGGTTTGTAGTTCCATTGCATTACACCTGAGTTGAAAAGCAGAATAATAGTTATTATGCCAAAATCAGGACATGATAAAAGTATCCTGATTTCAACGGATTGTTCCTAAAATGAAACGGTTGTTGTTTTTATGCACGGTGATAGGGATGATTATGATTAATACTCATTGCCCGATATAGTTGCTCGATTAATAAAACACGTACCAAAGGATGGGGCATGGTTAGTTTTGAAAGTGACCAATGCCATGCAGCAGCTTTACGTACTTGATCAGACAAGCCATCTGGTCCACCAATAGCAAGTGCTACATCATTGCCTTCAAGCATCCACTGTTTCATGGTGTCAGCCAGTTTCTCTGTGCTGAGTTCTCGACCACCGACTTCTAGTGCAATTAAAGTTTCATTCGGTTTTAAAGCATTTAAAATACTTTCGCCTTCAATTTGACAATATTTTAAAATATCTGCTTCTGAATCATTCTTACCACGTTTGGCCATAGGAAGTTCAATGACTTGGGTTTGAACAAAAGGTTGGATACGTTTGAAATAATCTTCAAAACCAGTGAGCACCCAAGCAGGCATTTTTTGACCAATGGTCAGAATACGAATTTTCATATTATCTATTCATTCAAAACAGCTTGCGCATTATACCTGAGGAAAAGATAAGTTCGTGGTAACAAATAGGCATAAAAAACGCAGTCCAAAAAACGGTGTTGGACTGCGATCAAATGATCATCTGTCTGGAGTTCAGATGATCATAGAGAATAAAAAAACAAGGCTATCTATAAAATGATAGATAACGAAGAGCACTTAATTTAATTAAATACTCTTAATACCTATTATGAGGATGGTTGGATATTTTTCAATCAAATTGTGTAACAAAAAAAAGAGAGCCGAAGCTCTCTTTTTTCATATTTTAATTAGTGACGTGCTGCTTTTGAACCTTCCACCGGTTTTACAATCGGTGTTTTAGGTAAAGGTTTTGGCATCGCAGTTAATGCTAAAGGCAAGATGTCATCAATACTTTTCACAGCTTTGATTTCTAAACCTTCTTTAACATTGGCTGGAATTTCTGCCAAATCACGTACGTTATCTTGTGGAATAAATACAAGTTTGATTCCACCGCGGTGTGCTGCAAGAAGTTTTTCTTTTAAGCCACCAATACGCATTGCACGACCACCTAAACTTGTTTCACCAGTCATTGCAATATCTGGACGAATCGCAATACCTGTAAATGCTGATACAAGGGCAGTTGTTAACGCTAAACCAGCAGATGGGCCATCTTTTGGTGTTGCACCTTCTGGTAAGTGAACGTGTACATCAGTTTCTTCAAAACGAGAAGCTTCAATACCTAGCTCATCGGCACGTGTACGTACTAAAGTCATTGCTGTAGTAATAGACTCTTTCATTACATCACCAAGTGAACCGGTGGTAATGAATTTACCTTTACCTTTTACAGCTGCAACTTCAATGGTAAGTAACTCACCACCTACAGATGTCCAAGCTAGACCATTTACGCGTCCTACTTGCGCTTCATCTTCTGCAATACCAAAGTCAAACTTATGTGGACCTAAGTATTCTGGAAGATTGGCAGAAGTTACATCAAGTTGTAAGTTTTTAGACTTTTTACTTACTGCTTCTTTTACCACTTTACGCGCAATTTTAGACACTTCACGTTCTAAATTACGTACACCAGCTTCACGTGTATAGCGTTGAACAATGTCACGAATCGCTTCTTCATGAATTGTTAACTCTTTTGCACGTAGACCGTTGTTCTTAATTGCTTTTGGAACAAGGTAACGTTCAGCAATGTTAACTTTTTCATCTTCGGTATAACCCGGTAGACGAATAACTTCCATACGGTCAAGCAATGCCTCAGGAATATTCATACTGTTTGCAGTACAGATGAACATCACTTCAGATAGGTCAAGATCAAGATCTAAATAGTGATCGTTGAACTTACTGTTTTGTGATGGATCTAATACTTCAAGCAATGCAGAAGCAGGATCACCACGGTAGTCTTGTGCCATCTTGTCAATTTCGTCGAGTAAGAACAATGGGTTCTTCACGCCAACTTTTGTTAAAGACTGCACGATTTTACCTGGCATCGCACCAATATAAGTACGACGGTGACCACGAATCTCAGCTTCGTCACGTACGCCACCAAGTGCCATACGAACAAACTCACGACCTGTTGCTTTCGCAACTGATTCACCAAGCGAAGTTTTACCTACACCAGGAGGGCCTACTAAACATAGAATCGGACCTTTAAGTTTCTTAACACGTGACTGAACAGCTAAGTATTCAACAATACGATCTTTAACGTCATCTAAGCCGTAATGATCTGTATCAAGAATCTCTTGAGCTTTCGCAAGGTTAATGCTGACTTTGCTCGCTTTATTCCACGGCGTATCTAAAATTACTTCTAGATAGTTGCGTACAACAGCCGCTTCACTAGATGCTGGTTGCATTGCTTTAAGCTTACGGAATTCAGCTTCGGCTTTTTTGCGTACATGTTCAGGTAAATCAGCTTCAGCAAGACGTTTTTCTATTTCAGCAACGTCATCTTCAGCTCCACCATTCATGTCAGAAAGTTCACGTTGAATGACTTTCATTTTTTCATTTAGAAAGTATTCACGTTGGTTTTTTTCCATTTGGCGTTTTACGCTGTCATGCAAAGTCTGTTCAATTTGCTGTTCAGCAGATTGATTTACCAAGTAGCTCATAAGCTCTTGCAAATGTGCTTCAAATTCATCGTGCTCTAAAAACTTTTGTTTAATTTCAATATTTAGAGGCACACGTGTTGCGACGAAGAACATAAGCTGTAGCAAGTCTTCAATTTTATTAGCAGCTGCAACTAGTTCACGTGCATTACGTAATTTTGCTTCAGCATATTGAGCAAATAAAGTACGTAACTCTTGTAAACGAGTTTCTTGAGTAGCTTTATCTACGTTAATTGTCATTGGACTTAAGCTATGTTCAGCTGTCAAATGGCTATCTTCATCGATAATTTTCTCAAGCTTAGAGCGCTGTAACCCTTCAATCAGTACTTTGATACAGTTTTCATCATTCTCATGATTTACGACTTGAACAATCTTAGCGACAGTTCCGTACTGATAAAGGTTATCGTGATCAATATCTTCTGTAAGCGAATCTTTTTGCGCAACTACAAATACTAAATTGTCACTGTTACGAGCCACATCAACTGCATTGATCGATTTTTCACGACCCACGAATAACGCAATTTGCATGTGTGGATAGACCACTACATCACGTAACGCTAAAAGTGGTAATACACTTGGAACCTGAGGCTCTAAGTCAGTTTTTTCATTCATAATAAGTTCAGACATGGGCACTCCTAATGAGTGACAACGAGGTTGCCATGTTTTTTATAGTGATGTGTATTTCAAAAATTACAAGGGCCTCTCTATAGAAAATGTGGAAAAAATGACTAATTTAGTCAACTTTTTTATTAAAATATTATGAATCAAAGGATTAATTCTTAAGAAGAATAAAATTTTGTAGAAAGGATAGGTAATTTAGCTTAATAATTATGAAATATTTATATAGTAGAAAAGACGTTTGGATGGAAAATAACCATTTTCTTATGTCATTTATCGGCATTGTATAATTAACAATAATGCAAAACTCATTCAGTGTTTAGCACCAAATAGACGTGTTAATATTAGTTGGTAAACGGTCTGTCACGTAGAAGTAACCATCCTTAGGGTGGTTACTTTTTCGTTTTAGGAGACTGAAAAAATAAAAAAGAATATATTTTAAACTATTAAGTTTTATAAATTTTCATATAAATATTATCTGTTAAAACAATAAATATGTTGAGGAGTGAGTAAAGCATCTAATGGCTGATCCCAACTTTGACGTTTTAAAGTATGCTCAATAAATTGAAATTGATGAGCGATTCCCAAACGATAAGGCTTATGTTTTGCACTTGCCAATGTGCGGTCATAATAGCCGCCTCCCATACCAATACGTGTACCGTATTGATCACAAGCTAAAAGTGGCATCAGAAGTAAATCAAGCTTTGATACATGTTTTCCTCTGGTTGCCATGGGTTCTTTCATACCTAACGGATGATGAGAAAAACGTCGATTTAAATATTGGTTTCTAGATATTCTTACCCAAACTAAACGCTGATTCATAGAACAAATCATTGGTAAATAAACTTGTTTATTTTTTTGAAAACATAACTTTATGAGAAGATCTGTATGAACTTCTCCAAAGGCATGTAAATATAAACCAATTTTTTTTGATGAATGAAAAATAGCGAGGGTGTTTAGATGATGGAGCACATTAAGCTGAGCTTGTTTTTGCTCTAATGGGGTTAAAGAGCGTCTTTTAGATCTTAAATTTTTTCTAATAAAACTAAGTTCAGTCATGTTTAAATCTAACAAAGATTTGAGATCAGTCGAGCAAAATTATACCTATTTTTTTATAGTTTTATGGAAATAGCAGAATAATTAGTAAATCACTTTAAATTTATTTAGTTAATTGTCATAAATAGATCTGATGCATCTGCTTTGACGATAAAAATTTCTATTTCTTTACGTATTACCAGTATTTATTTACATTTAATGAGATAAGAATAATTAAAAAGATGAATGTGAAATTGTTAAGCCTATGAAGTTAAAAATTTTAACCATTACAATAAGCACCTTATTACTACTTGGTGGGTGCACAAAACAAACAGAACCTGAAGCTGCTGAAGTTGACTATAAAGCTCAATTTGAAGAGTCGGACCGTAAAATTGGAGAATTTTTAGATCAATTGGATAATCCGAATACACCACAAGAGGTTAAAGTCAAAATCTTGTGCCATGACTATCCTGAGGTTTACAAGACCCAATATATGCCTGCATTAATAAAAATTTCACCCAAACCTTATACCGAAGAAAAATTGTTGTCAGATTTGAAAAGTGCAACTGACTACTACAAAGATGCCTTTGCGATCAGGTGTAACCAATAAATTGATTTAATGTTTTAAATCTCAAAAAATTCGATAAGTGTGAATTGATTGGCATTATTGAGATGTGGTAAATTTCATTTTGTCTTTCTTTATAGTTACTAATTTAGGGGGTTCTAGATATGGAAATCTTGAAATTCTTACAGAGTTTTAATACCGTTGGTACATACTTAACCATTGCTTCAACTGTTTTGCTAGGTCTGATTATCTATTTTTACGTGATTAATCCAGCGTGATCTTTTAAAAGAAATAGTAAGAAATTTTCTTATTAATTTTAAACTATAAAAATAAGGTAGGGTCATGAAGTATAGATTATTGCTTGTTAGTTTTTTTGCTTTAAGTTGTCATGCTGACGAAAATGTAAGTGATCCCGAGATTTGTAATGTAGTGAAAAAAGTTGCTTATACTGTCATGGAAGCACGTCAACAAAAAGTTCCATCGCAAGATTTGCAACAGATAGCGAATAGTCTTGAAGATCCAAAAGCAAAACAACTTTACCAAGATTTAATTAATTCAGCTTACTCTGCGAAAGTATTCAGAACCAGTTTCTTTAAAAGAAAAGCCATAGAGGATTTTCAAACAGGCTGGTATGAAGAATGTCTTAATAGAAATGAAAAATAATATAAGAGAGGGATGAGGAGATTAATTAGCTAAACTGCAATTTAATATTTAAAAAAGAAAATTTTAGACTGAAAGGTCTGTATGGAAAGCTAAATTAAATTTAAGTATTTTGAATTTTTCTTATGTATTAAAACTAAATGCTCCGAAGATGCCGCTGCATGTGTCGTTACCCTGAACCCGATGAGTTCAAGGTGGAGGCGACGTATACTTGCTGGGTTTCCTACACGAAGGTAGGCATACACTCTAAATATACAGAACACATCCATAAGTTTAAGTATCGGCAGGGGAATAGACCCGCTGGCGAACATCCCAGAGACAGTTTAAGTATAACTGATCTGACCATGTTCGCAATCACCTAAACCTCTGGAACTGTAAACTTAGTTTGCGTTTGATGAAGCTTTGTACATTCGTAAGCATAAAATCATAGTCAATTGCGCTAGATAGCCTCAATAAAAAAGCCTTGCATCTATTATTCATAGAGCAAGGCTTTTTTGTATGGATAATTTATTAAACAATTTGTTCAACATCATCCAATATCGTTTGCAGTAAACGTTCGCAGTGAGTGTATTCTTGCAAAGACTTATTCAGGCTCAATACTTCTTGAGTTAACTGTAGAGCAACCATAATGACCAGTTTATTGTGTTCAACACGTGGAGCACTACGACGCATCTCGTTAAATTTCTCATTGAGAAGTTCTGCTGCACGTTCAAGTTCATCTTTTTTATCAAAAGTAGTCGCGAGTCTAAAGGTCTGCTCAATCAGCCTAAGCTCTACCATGACTTGTTCACTCATGATTGGGTCTCCTCACCAGTTTCAGCATTAGGATGGGCAAGCTGCTGAATTTCTTGGGCATGCTGATCTTGGGCAGTACCTAAAATTCCTAAGCGTTGAATAATGGCTTCAACTTTCGATTTAGCAAGCTCATTTTTTTGTAACAAACGATCACGATCTTGTTGTAAATCATGTAACTCTTGCTGGGTTTGACGCTGATGAGCTTGTAACTTTTCTTTTGCAACACGTAATTCATTACGTTCGGCAAGAATTTCTTGAAAACGATTTTTTAAATCAGTCGTACTTTTTTCTAATCGGCTATAACGTTCGGCAAGTGTGTTAGCATCCTGATTCAACTGTTGAAATTGACCTTTTAACTGAGATAGCTGCTCAGTTACCGACTCAATTTCCTCTTGTTTTTTAGTGATAATACTATTTTTTTGCACAACTTGTGCGTGATGCTCTGTTTCAGCCAGTTCTTTAGCTTCTGAGAGTGCCGCATGTTCACTCTCTAAATGATGTAAGCGTGTTTTTAATACGCTAATATGCGCTTGTAGCCGCTGTAATTGTTCTAACATAACGAGGTCGCACAGAATTGCAATCAAAGGTAATATATACAAAGTATAGAGATTGGATAAACGAATGCAAGACGATATTTCAGGCTGGACAGATTGGAACGCTCATTTTGAAGGAATTGATGAAATTTCAAGCCCTAGTGAGTTACATGGTCTATTAACAGGTATTGTTTGTGTGACAGAAGCGCCAACGCGTGAAGAATGGTCACAAATCTTAACAACCCTTAATGTGCCAGAGTTAAGTGAAGACGCTTTAGTACTTTTAACAGATGAAGCAGAAGATGTTGTTCATGCGTTAACTGACGATGAATTAGATTATATACCTATGCTTCCTGATGATGAGCACCCACTTCAAGAGCGTGTACAAGCATTATCAGATTGGTGTGCAGGTGTAGTATTAGGTTTTGGGTTGGCATCAGGTAATATTCGTGCTGATGAACTTGAGTTGATTGAAAACCTTCAAGATATTGCAGCAGTCGAATTTGAGGACTCTGATAATGATGAAGAAGGTGAAAGCAGTTACGAAGAGTTGTATGAATTTGTACGCTTAATCCCTGTAAGTTTGTCTATTGGCAGAAAGAAAATTACTGTAACTGAAAGCTCTTTGTTGAAAAACTTTCATGCAAAAAGTAAATCCGCTGCTGTAGATACAGAACAAAATATTGTAGAAATGTTTACTCCACATCGCCCAAGCTAATTGAGGCGATGTGTTATTGGTTGTATTTTATTTTTTGTCTTTAAAATTCTAAATCAAGTAGATCATTATGAAATTGCCTCAAGCTGATTTTCGACATCGTAGAGACCGTCTGGCAGAAAAAATGGGTCCAAACAGCATTGCAATTATTGCAACGCGTGAGGAAATGTACCGTAATCGTGATGCGGATTATAAATTCCGTGCCGATAGTAGTTTTTTCTATTTGACGGGATTTGCTGAGCCTGAGGCAGTTGCTGTCATTGAAACCTTCGAGGACGATGACTATAGCTATAGTCTTTTTTGCCGTGAACGCAATCGTGAGATGGAAATCTGGAATGGTTTTCGTGCCGGAATTGATGGTGCAATTGAAGACTATGATGCTGATGAAGCATACGTAATTGATTTACTTGATGAAGAAATTGTTGAAAAACTATTAAATAAAGAGCGTCTTTATTATCGGATTGGGCACAATGCTGCGTTTGATGCACGGGTTAGCCAGTGGATTAAAAAAGCAGATGCCGAGCACCGACATGAAAGTGCTCCAGCTCAATTGCTCCAGCTCGACCGTATCGTTGATGAAATGCGTTTAGTTAAGTCACCACAAGAACTTGAGCTGATGCAAATTGCTGCAAACATTAGTGCCGAAGCGCATACGCGTGCCATGCAAACTGTACACCCAGAGATGATGGAATATGCTCTTGAAGCTGAACTCAATTATATTTTTGGGAAAAATGGTTGTGTCCCGTCTTATAACAGTATTGTAGGCGGTGGTGCGAATGCTTGTGTTTTGCACTATGTTGAAAACAACCAACCACTCAAAGATGGTGATTTAGTCTTAATTGACGCTGCATGTGAATATGAATTCTATGCTTCGGATATTACCCGTACTTTTCCAGTCAATGGTAAATTTAGTGCTGAGCAAAAAGCATTATATGAAGTTGTATTGGCTGCTCAATATGCAGCGATTGATGCAGTTCGTATTGGTAATTCTTACCGTGAACCTCATGAAGTTGCAGTCAAAATTTTGACTGAAGGTTTAGTCAATTTAGGTTTGCTCAAAGGTGATGTGAATGAACTCATCAAAACCGAAGCATACCGTCAGTTTTATATGCATGGCACAGGTCATTGGTTAGGTATGGATGTACATGATGTCGGATCTTACAAAAAAGGTGAAGACTGGCGTCAATACGAAGAGGGTATGGTGATTACAGTGGAACCTGGTTTATACATTGCGCCAGATGATGAAACTGTAGATGAAAAATGGCGTGGTATTGGTATTCGTATTGAAGATGATGTGGTCGCAACATCGAAAGGTCCACGAGTCTTAACTGCTAATGTGGTTAAAGATATTGCAGATATTGAACATTTAATGGCGCAAGCTAAAGCATAATTAAACGTATTCGCCAAAGGAGCAAAACTCGATGCAACAACAAGTGATTATTGTAGGTGGGGGAATGGTGGGTTTGAGCCTTTCACTCATGCTCGCGAAGGCTAATATTGCGGTAAAGCTATTAGAAGCTGTGAAATACCCAAACTATGATGATCAAAATGTTGCCCCTTACCATTCGAGTTTTGATGCGCGTAATACGGCTTTATCGCGTCGTAGCGTACAGATTTATCAGAAGCTAGGGTTGTGGGATGCACTACAACAACATGCGACGCCAATTTTGCAAGTTCACATTACTGAGCAAGGAAGTTTTGGTAAAGCACGTTTAATTGCAGAACAAGAAAAAGTCGAAAGCTTTGGGCAGGTGATTGAAAATGCTTGGCTTGGACGCGTGCTGTTAACTCAAGTGCGTCAGCAACCTTTGATTGAACTCATTGATGGCGTACAAGTTACAGCTTTAACTCAAGATGCCGAACACGTACATATTGAAGCTTTGCGTGGTGAAGAAACTTTAAAGCTTGAGTCAAAATTATTAATTGCGGCTGATGGTCGTGATTCTTTTTGTCGTCAGGCAATTGGCGTGGGTGTGGATGTTCATGACTATGATCAGGTTGCAATTGTCACTACGGTCCAGACCTCAAAGCCGCATGAACAGGTAGGTTTTGAGCGTTTTAGTGCATTAGGTCCTTTAGCCTTATTGCCTTTACCTGGTGAATATCGCCGCTCAGTGGTATGGCCTGTGAAAAAAGGCACTGAAAGCGAATGGCTGGGTGATGAAAATGACCAGCATTTCTTAAGTGCCTTACAACAAACTTACGGTGACCGAGCGGGTAAATTTGAAAAAACGGGTAAACGTTTTAGTTATCCGCTTTCGCAGGTGCTTGCGCATAAACAAGCTGTTGGACGCGTTATTCTAATGGGTAATGCAGCACATACCATTCATCCGGTTGCAGGACAAGGTTTTAATTTATGCCTACGTGATGCAGATGTTTTAGTGCGTTATTTAGTGAACCAATTAACTACTTCTGATGATTTAGGTAACCCAGATAACTTACTTGCCTATGAGCAAGCTCGTTTATCAGATCAGCAGCGCGTGATTAAGTTCTGTGACACTGTAGTTCGTGGTTTTAGCAACCAAAATCCATTATTAAAATTAATTCGTAATACAGGGTTAATTGCGTTTGATGTCATTCCGGGTGTAAAACCATTGGTGGCTAACTATGCAATGGGGTTAAAAGCATGAGTGAAGTGTTGGATGTCGTCATTGTTGGTGGTGGATTGGTTGGTGGTTTAACTGCTTTATTACTTGCGCAAGGTGGCGTACAACCCACTGTACTTGATGCGGCTCCTGTGCTTGATGTTGAGAAAACATTAAGCGTGATGAATCCACGTGTTTTAGCGCTTAGCCAAGCGACCATTCATTTGCTTAAAACGGTAAATGTTTGGGATGATCTTGCACGTCAAATGCCTTATACAGGCATGCAGGTCTGGAATCTTAATGGCTACGGTGAAATTAATTTTGGCCAAGAGTGTGAACGTAGTCCTTTAGCTGAGCAAGCCTTGGGTTCCATGGTTGAACCAAGTGTATTGAATGTCGCTATTCAGCAAAAAATGCTAGAGCAATTAACTGATTACCGTACTCAAGTGCGTGTTACGCGTATTGAGCAGGGTGTTGGATGTTGGCATATTCAATTGGCAGATGGTACGACACTTAAAACTAAACTGCTTATTGGTGCAGATGGTGCAAATTCGTTTGTACGTGAACAGGCTTTTATTGACCTTGATGTACTCGATTACAAACAAGCAGCCATCAGCTGTGCAATTAGAACAGCAAAACCCCATCATTATGTTGCCCGTCAAATTTTCTTACCTACAGGACCTTTGGCATATTTACCTATGGCAAGTCTTGACGAAACTGAAAACGGATACTGGCAATCCATTGTCTGGACACTCCCAGATGATTATGCCGATGAATATTCAGCTTTAAACGATACCGCCTTTATGCAGCTTTTAACTCAAGAAAGCCAACACATGTTGGGTGAGGTGTTAGAGGTTCGTTCAAGAGCACAATTTCCCCTCAAAGCTCGCGCTGCAAAACAATATGTGAAAGCAGGCTTAGCTTTGATTGGTGATGCAGCACATGTGATTCACCCACTTGCTGGTCAAGGGGTTAATATTGGCTGTCTTGATGCAGCAGTGCTCTGTGATGTGTTACTTCACGATTTAAACCGTGGTGTATGGGCGCATGAGCAAACTTTAATGCGTTATGAGCATCGCCGTAAAGGTCAGAATGATGCAATGATGCATAGCATGTCGGCAATTGGTTGGCTTGAAAGTAGTGAATTATTTCCCGTAGTTTGGGCTCGTAATATGGGGCTTAAACAAGTTGAGCAGACTCCGGCTTTAAAAGAACGTTTTATGCAACAGGCAAATGGTTTAGGGGCTTTACAAAGTACCCGCTATTGGCATTAAAATATTTACGGGATCTATACTCTACTGAGCGAATTAAATACCAGTAGATATTTTTTGAACAATCATTTATATATCATTACCAATTTGGTCATAAAAGATACGGAATTGACCAATTTGGCTCTTTGCTAAACGTAAAGAGATTGCTAAATTTCTGAGGTCTTGGGACCATAGCGATGATGCAATAAAAATCATTGTGGGGAGTGTGAAATGTCAGATATCAATGATTATGAAGATGCAGAAGATTCTGCTGTAGATGAAGATGAAGCGAAAGCAGCCGAAAGCGGTGCAGCTGATGAAGAAGTAGGCAGTATGAGTGATACTGACCTTGCTGAGGCAGAAACGCTAACTGTAACGGCTAAACAGAAACAGCGCCAAGCGCTGGAAGATGAAATCGCCGCATTTTTAGCTCGAGGTGGGAGAATTACCGAAGTTCCCCCTGATGAACATAGCGACCATTAATCTTAAAAAAAGCATCACATGAGTGGTGCTTTTTTATTTGTATAAATTTATCAAAATAGGTTTAAGGAGAGCTTTGCAGTTCTTTTAAAATCCCACATTCATCCACTGTTCGATTAGTAGAGCAGTGTTGTTTTAAATCAATTAAAGATTCTTTTAAAAGCAATAATCGTTCAATTTTTTCTGATACTTCATTTAAGTATTTGTCTACTAAATTATCAATTTTTGTACATGCCTGTTTGGGCTGAGCTTTCATTTCTTTTAACGTTTTAATATCACTGAGTGAAATATCTAATTCTCGGCAATGCTTAATAAATAATAGGTCGTTGAGTGTCTTGTCGGTGTAAACACGATAATTATTTTCTGAACGTTGAATACGATCAAGTACACCTACTTTTTCGTAATAACGGATCGTATCAATTGGAACATCCGCTTTTTTTGATAATTGACCAATAGAAAGACTCATAAGGCTTGACTCTGGAGCTACTCAAGGGTTTTTAATCACTATAAAAGAATTTGAGAGGAAATAAAATGGCTGGATGTGGTTGCGCTTCAACATGTTCTCCTTCAAAGAAAGTGAGTCCACGGTTTAGAAAAGCGTTATGGATTGCACTGATCATTAATGCCTTGATGTTTGTGGTAGAAATCTTGGGTGGTTACAAAGCCCAATCAGTTTCACTGTGGGCAGATGCATTAGATTTTGCCGGAGATGCAGCAAATTATGCATTATCTTTAGTCGTGCTTTCGATGAGTTTGTATTGGCGTGCAACGGCTGCACTACTTAAAGGAATAACGATGGCGGCTTTCGGTGTTTTTGTTATTGCAAAAGTGGTCTGGTCATATTTTTATGGCGTTTCACCTGAGCCTATGGTGATGGGAGCAATTGGCGTGATGGCTTTAATTGCTAACGTTTCAGTCGCGCTTATGCTTTATGCATTCCGTGATGGAGATGCCAATATGCGATCTGTTTGGTTGTGTAGCAGAAATGACTCTATTGCCAATATCGCTGTGATTTTAGCAGCGGTTGGGGTATTTGGAACAGGCAGTGTATTCCCAGATTTATTTGTTGCCTTTGTAATTGCGTACTTAGGTGTGTCTTCTGGCTATGCTGTTATAAAACAGTCGCAGCAAGAAAGAAAACAGTCGAAGCTGGTGTTGAGTTCTCAAGCATAATTTTGAGCGCATAAAAAGTACCATTCAAACATGGTACTTTTTATGCTTTAAATGAACTAGAGGAGTAGCGATATTGCGATACTCCACATAACACAACCAATAATGAAATCTAAGACTTTCCAAGCTTTAGGGTTGGTAAATAATGGTTTTAATAATCTTGCACCATAGCCCAAACTAAAAAAGAAAATCCAAGAGGCAACAATACTGCCCAAAGCAAAACTAATTTTGTCTTCTAGCTGAGTTGCGACTGAACCAATCAGAACAATGGTATCTAAATAGACATGTGGATTAAGCCAAGTAAAGGCAAGGCAGGTGACTAGTGCTTGGGTTAAAGTCTGTTTCTGATTACTATCAAGCTCCATACTCTGGGTAGCTTTAAAAGCAGCGTAGAATGCTTTCGCCCCGTAGACTAATAAGAACGTTGCCCCTAAATATTTAGCCACAGTAATTAAGATCGGGGAAGCTGTCATGATTTCGGCAAAACCTAATACACCAAAAGCGATTAGAATCGAGTCAGACAATGCGCAGATTAAACATAACCAAAATACATATTGCTGTTTAAGTCCTTGTTTGAGAACAAACGCATTTTGAGCACCAATTGCTACAATAAGGCCGCTACCAATACCGAAACCTTTAAAAAATATACTAAGAGAGAACATAACAATAAGGTGGAAAAATCAGATGTGGGAATTATCTGTCTTTTTATTGAGAAATAAGTAAAATTAAGAATATTTAGGTTTAGCTAAAAAATATTTAGGTTTTATATGTTAGATAGCAAACAGTGTGAAGCCTTTCTTGCGGTGGCAGAAGTGGGAAGTTTTGATGCGGCAGGTGAGCATTTATATATTACGCCCTCGGCCGTATCTCTACGCGTGCAGGCTTTAGAAAAGTATTTAGGCCAAATTTTAATTATCCGTGGGCGCCCATGTGTACTCACACAAGCTGGGCAAACCCTATTGCAACATTTACGTCATACGAGATTAATGGAGCAAAACTTATTACAAGGTTTGATGGGCAAATCATCTGAATCGGAGTTTTATAAAATTGCTCTAGCTTCCAATGCAGATTCGCTAGCGACTTGGCTTTTACCGAGCATTCAGCAAACACTTTTTAAAGAAAAAATAGTCTTAGAACTAAAAATTGATGATCAATCTCACACGCATACTTTATTAGAAACAGGGCAAGTCAACGCATGTATCTCGGCAGAAGAACAGGTCATGTCAGGCTGTTTAGCTCAACCACTTGGGAAAATGCGTTATAAAATGTTGGCCTCTGCTGAATTTGCAGCTGGCTGGTTTAAACATGGCGTAAACCGAGAAACTTTAAGAAATGCACCCGCTGTAATTTTTAACCATAAGGATCTTATGCATTCAGAGGTATTACTGAAATATTATGGTTTGCCTTTGCAGAGCTATCCTTATAGTTTTATTCCTGCTACAGACGCGTTTGTAAAAGCAATCCAATTAGGTTTGGGATATGGCATGGTACCCGAGCTTCAGGTTCAATCTTTGTTAACTAACGGAACTTTAGTGGAGGTTATACCTGAAGCTGAACTCGATATTCCGTTATATTGGCACCATTGGAAAAGGCAGTCTAAACAGTTAGATGCACTGACAGAGACTATTGTGGAGTCAGCAAAACACTTATTGAGATAGTTTTTATATGTTTATTTTTAAATGACGATTGGAAATATGCTGAATATAAAACTCTATATCTTGTGCTGAGTAACCTAACAGTTGTCCAACTCTTCGTTCCAGCTCTATGCATTTTTCAAAATTAGTTTCTTTGAATAAAGTTTCAATACACATTATGAGTTCATTTAAATCTGCTAAAGACGCATCTTTATAGATCAGCATAATTGAAAAGGGTAAAGGTAGAGAAGTCTGAATATTTTTACTCAGCATAGATAAAGTACCTTGTTCGAGATGTTTTAAAAATTCGATAGGTAATAGGTCATAAAATAGAGCGATAGATTTCTCACCTGAAAGTAATAGTTCTAGTTCTTGCCCTTCATGAGGTCCAAGTCTGCCAATTTGTTCAGCCATATTAATGCTCTTATTTTTATATTTTATTATGCAAAATTCAGGCATGGTGATTTAGATTATTCGTCATCACCATACCTAATTAAAAAATTAAGATTGGGTTAACTCAAGCGCACGTTGATATGCAACTTTTTTCTTAATTCCTGTTAAATCGGCAGCAAGTTGAGATGCTGCTTTAACAGATAAGTCTTGAAGTAAACGCTTCAAAAGTTCATCTAGTTTTTCTTGTTCCAGATCTGTTTTTGCAGCTGCACCACCCACAACCACTACAATTTCACCTTTCTCTTGATTATGGTCATTTTCAATAAAACTGACCAAATCTTTTAACGTCATTTTTTTGATGGTTTCAAAGGTTTTGGTAATTTCACGTGCAAACCCTACAGGGCGGTCTTCACCAAATACCTGAGCCATATCTTTAATAGACTCTAAAATACGATGGGGTGCTTCATAGAAAATTAAGGTTTGGGTTTCGTTTTTAAGTTTTTCTAATTGAGAAATACGTTGTGAAGCTCTAGATGGTAAAAATCCTTCAAAGCTAAAACGGTCACTCGGCAAACCTACCGCACTTAAGGCAGCAATAGCAGCACATGCACCAGGCACAGGAACAACTTTAATACCGTGCTCTTGAGCAGCACGGACTAATTTAAACCCTGGATCACTGATCAGCGGTGTACCAGCGTCACTAATTAATGCAACGCTATCACCAGCAAGTAGTTTTTGAACTAACTGCTCAATTTTATTGCTTTCATTGTGGTCATGACATGCAGTAAGTTGAGTCGATATATTATAGTGTTTAAATAGCTGGGCAGATTGGCGAGTATCTTCGGCAGCGACAATAGAAACTGATTTTAAAATATCAATTGCACGGAAAGTCATATCATCTAAGTGCCCGATTGGGGTGGCTACAACAAATAACTGAGCACTCATTTGGTCTTACTCCGTACAGATAAACAATTTTAATGGGGTAGTTTACCCGAAATTATGATTCGGGCGTGAACAATGTCTGCCAGCTTAAGCTTTTCGAAAATGATCTGATTTTCATTTGTTCGATTTAGATCTGATATGTCAGATGAATTTAAGAAAATAACTTATGCATAAAACATATAGAGATGCTTTTAATTGGGGAAAATAAAAATGTTATTAGCACAGCAGTTGGGGAAATGGGCAGAACAAACTGCTTTAAGCCTTTTACAAACACAAAACTATGTGTGGATCACAAGTAATTACCATTCACGCCGTGGTGAAGTGGATTTAATCGTCAAAAGAGGACAAGAGTTAGTTTTTATTGAAGTAAAAGCACGCACTATAGGAAATTATGGGCAGGCTTGTGAAATGGTAACACGGTCAAAACAGAAGAAAATTATCAAAACCGCGATGCGTTTTTTACAGCGCTATCCATCTTATCAGGATTTTTATTGTCGTTTTGATGTGATTTGTTTTGATTTTCCACAGAAAATTGCAAAAACAGTACAGCAAGACTTTTCAAAATTCCATTATGATCTGCAATGGATCGAAAATGCATTTACTTTGGATTAAGAGTTCATTACTCTTTTGAGCAAATTTAAGTCTGATGCTTTATGATCAAGCCAAGAAATTGATAGGAGTCTGGTGGAGTGTTAAAACGTATTGCTGTAACAATGCTTTGTGTCGCAAGTTTATCAGGTTGCGCAAGTTTTATATCTGGTGGAACAGGCACAGCTCCAGTGGGTACAGATAGTGGTGTCCGCAGTCTGGGCCAAGTATTCATTGACTCTTCAATTAAACGTACAGCAAATATCAACATTTATAAACTTGATCAACGTTTCAAGCAGTCACGTATTAATATCGAAAGCTTCCACAGTACAGTTTTATTAACTGGCCAAGTGCCAGACCCGTACTTAAAACAATTGGCAGAAGATAATCTTAAAGCCATGAGTGATGTGAAAGCCGTACATAACTATATTACGGTAGGTAACAAGGTTAGCTATAACACCATCATGCAAGATGCGGGTGTAACAGCAAATACGCGTGCTCTTTTAATGAAGGCACCTGTGGTTTCTGATAGTAAGGTTCTCGTCCATACCGAAGACGGTGTACTTTATGTCATGGGGCGTTTAAATACAGCTGAAATTAACGATTTAAATAGCGTCTTACAAAACGTTGGTAACGTTACCAAAATTGTCACTTTAATTGATAATGTTGATTTGGCGCCTGCACCAGCCGCGAGTACTGGTAGCGCAACGACTACACCAATTATTAATAACGTCATTGCTCAGCCAACAGTTCAAACACCTGTTGCAATTGATCCTGACCAAACAGATCCTGCTTCGACTGCACAGTAATATATGAATCTGATTGAACAACTACAAAGCAGAATTGAACAGGCGCGAACTCTCTATAAAGAGTTCCGCCTGTATGATTTGGGGAGTTTTGCTTTAAACCGTTTTACGCCAAAAGATGGTTTTGAACAGGTTCCAAATGTTCGTTATGGCCTAAAGCCTCGCCACCGTTTGGATATTTACCGATCTGTTAAAAAGCTATCTCATCAGCCTCTCATTGTTTTTGTGCATGGTGGGGCTTGGCAGCATGGTAATAAACGAGATTATCTTTTTATTGGTGAGTCATTTGCCAAAGAAGGTTATGACGTTGCTGTGATTAACTACCAGCTAGCGCCTAAAAATATTTTTCCAAGTTTTGTTGATGACCTGACTCAGGCATTGAATTATTTGCATCAAAACCAAGATAAACTAGAAATCTCTACAGAAAATATTGTACTTATGGGGCATTCGGCAGGGGCATTTAATGTCATGTCTGCTGTTTATCACCCTAAACCAAACTCTATTCAATGTTTGGGCAATATTAAGGCGATTTTTGGTTTAGCAGGCCCATATCATTTTGATTATAAGGGCGATCCACTCGCCGAAGATGCTTTTGACCAAAGTATTTCTTATCAAGAGGTGATGCCATACTATTTCGTTAAACAAAATAGTATTAAACATTATTTACTTATGGCTGAAAATGATCAGCTTGTAGGTAAAGAAAATACTTTAGATTTGGACCGGGCTTTAAGACAAAGTGGAAATCACAGTCATATCGCCGTGATTCCAAAAACTGGACATATTACAATTTTGGCCAGCCTTTCTAGTTTTATTAGTCATTATTTCAGAACAAAAAGAACGATCTTACATTTTCTTGAAGAAGTGTTTTAAACGATATTCTCGTTTAAAACACGGCAGATTACCCAGCTTGGGTAATCTGCATAATCATTGAGTGAGCAATACTACCTTTAAATGGAATTTCAGGTAATTGATCAATTTTGAAGAATTGTGCATCTGCAATTTCTTCTTCTTGCAGCTTAATTTCACCAGACTCATATTCTGCTCTAAACGCAACCATAAGGTTACTTGGGAAAGGCCAAGGTTGACTTGACATATATTGAACATTTTTGAGTCTTAGGCCCACTTCTTCAAAAGCTTCACGTTGTACAGCTTCTTCAAGCGTTTCACCGACCTCAACAAAACCTGCAATCAAGCCATACATGTTGGTTTTGTTGTGGACTGACTTCGCCAGCAAGATTTCATCATCACCTCGAGTAATGACCGTAATAATGCACGGGTTTACACGAGGATATTGGTGATAGCGACAAGAAGGACACACCATTGCATATTCAGTTGGATGAACTTCTGTCTGGTGTCCGCAGTGGCTACAAAACTTATGATTACGTCGCCATTCAAGTAACTGTACAGCACGGCTCGCTTGCAAAAACTGTTCTTTCGACCAACTTGTAATAAGCTGTCGAATTGGAACTAGTTGTAAGCCTTCGGGGATGGGTTCCTCAGCAAGCAAATCACGTGCAATGACCTGCTCATCATGAGTGAAAAGTAAATCACTTGCTAACTTTTCGACTTTGGGTAGTTGAAGGTTTTGGTCAACCAGTAATTGTTGATGATGGAAAATATAAGCAAGTGATAATTCAGACATTAAGCTGCCTTTTCTTGAAGTTGATGACTACTCGACAATGCTACATTAAACATGGATTGTAGAACAGGCTGTTTATTTTTTAAATTGTCAACCAACATGTCAAGGCCTGCTAATACGTTAAAAATACAGTGAATTTGGTCTGTATTAAAAGGCTGGTTTTGTTCAAGTTGCTCTTGAACAAATTGAGCAGTTTGAAGTAAGGCATCTTGTTGCATCGTGCTTCCTAAAAATTCTGCTGCACCCGCTAGCTCTTTTAATGAACCTGCAACTGCTTCAATATTTTGTGTCTGATCATTTGCATATAACGTCAGACTCTGACAAATAAAATCGATTAAATTTTTTGTCTCGGTGAGTAAGGCTTGGTGTGCTTCATCAAGTCGATCTAAGGAAATATTCGTGTTATTCACGTGAAGTTGTAAACGACTAGACGTATATTGGCGTACCAAAATACCAATTGAGTTCATGGCAGACAAAATGCTATTCATGAGCTGTTGTGCATAGTTTTCATTACTTAATATATTGAGCTGATTTAAACTGCTAGCTTGTTGAGAAAGTTCAGCTGAGGCTTCATCAAGATTAAGTAGCTTAAATGTATAGGCGAGCTGTAAAAGACTTGTTTGTAATTGCTGTGCTTTTTCAGTCGACATATTTTGATAGTTATATTCAATATCATTACGCACTTTGTTCATTTCGCCCAAAATTAATTGGCTGACTGCGTGCATGGTGTCGAAGTCAGGACCAAAAAGATGGCGGCTTAAAACCAGTAGTTGTGTGTCTGTTGGTATTTCATCACCTATATGAAGTTGGTTGCGAATATGATGCGCAACCTCATCTTCTTGAGCGATCACTATACTTAAAATATCTGCAAGTGCCGCCAAATCGGGCTTAAAAGTTTCCGGAGTTGCTAAGAACTGACCTATATAGCTTTCAATATTAATGAGTACACGTTGGCGTGAATCATTTAAAAGCAGATTATCTATATGGTTGAAAGCATAATTTACGAGTTGCCAGTATTGTTGGCTTGGCTGATGGTTTGCCATGCTGACCAAATAGGTAGCAATCAGTTTAAAAGCTTGATAATGATGAGTAGATTCAGTCTTGTTTAAAAATTGATGCAGAGATAGTTTATAGAGTTGATGAATAAACTGAGTTTTTTCATTAATGAATACTTCTGGGAATGGAAGTTCAAGCGAAGCATTTGCAAGTAAAGGAGCAATCGCTTGTCCAGAAGAGGTCAGTGGTTTATTTAAAGCTAATTCTAAATTATTTAAGGTATTCAGAAGAAACTGGGGTACTTGTAATTCACGCAAACAAATAAAATCAATATATCGTTTTACCATGGTCGTGCCTTCACTCAGAGCAATGACATCGTCGGTATTAATTTGCGTTGGTTTAGCAATAATTTTTTGCATCAGCTCAGTTGAATATTGAGTGATTTTTGCAAGATAGGGGATATCAATTAAACGTAGGACTTGAGTGCATTGCTTAAATTGTTCTAATGCATCATCAATACCAAAAGGGAGTGCTTGTTCTTCAATTAAAGTGCTTACTGCGCCTTCAACCAGTTTTATTGAACGATCAATTTCATGTTTAATGATGAGTAAAGCTGTTGGATCGAAATGAATCGAAGTCTGCTCAGACATAAACGTTCCCCTTTGCAAAAAAATCAATTGTTATATTCGTCATGCTCGGTAATTTGAGCTAAAAATCTATGTGACTAATATAACTTAACTTACAAAGGGGAAAAGCTAAAAACGCTAAAGAATCAAAAATTTATTTTGCAAAAAGGCAAGGTTCTCCATGTTTTTCCTCAAATTCTTTGACCCAAGTCTCATGTATATTTAACTCGTCTTCGGAAGGGAAAATAACGGGTAGATCAATTTGAACCCTAGTTTTATTTGTTGTGTTCTGGCTATTTTCACTTTGGGATAAAGCATCTATATCAAAAGAAACCTGTCCACCTGTCATTGCCAGATAAACGTCTGAAAGAATTTCAGCATCGAGTAATGCACCGTGGAAAGTACGGTCTCGTGCTGGAATTTCATAACGTCTTACAAGAGCATCAAGCGAGTTTTTTTGTCCTGGATGTTTGCTTTTCGCTAAAGCTAAAGTATCTGTTACCTCACATACTTCGGAAAGCGCGGGCAGGCCAGCGCGTCTAAACTCCATATCAAGGAAGTTCATATCGAAGGTCGCGTTATGGGCAATAATCTCTGCGCCTTTTAGATAATCAAAGAGCGTGTCAGCAATTTCTGCATAGAGCGGTTTATCTTTTAAGAAATTATCACTGATACCATGGATATTTTCTGAGTCACCCACTGGTTTTTGCGGGTTAATATAAATATGAATTGAGCTACCGGTGAGTTTCCGGTTAATCATTTCAATAGCACCCACCTCGATAATTCGGTCACCATCTTGGAAATAAAAACCAGTGGTTTCCGTATCGAGAATCAGTTGACGAGGCCCTTGTAATTGTAATTTGGCTTCGGTCACAACAATTTGAGGATGAATATTATTAACGGGTTGCTTACTTTCTGGCTCAGCAGCTTCAACTTCAATAACTTCTTCGTCCACAATAATCATCTCAACTTCTTCGGGCTGTTCAAGATCAATATTATCTTCTTCGATTACTTCTGCCATATCAAACCCAAAAGGGTCATCAAGCAACCAATCCTGTTCAGGCTTTTTTATATCTTGCAGGGCAGTCGCTTGAACTGTTTTTTTTTGCAATGCAGTTTGATCGGCTCCGATATTTGCAAGCTCATCGGCCATTTCGTTGCCTGCATGTCCAGCATGGCCTTTAATCCAGTTCCACTCAATATTTCGGCCTGCACAGACCGCATCTAATTTTTGCCAAAGGTCAGGGTTCTTTACATCTTTCCAGTTTTTCTTTTTCCAGCCATGAATCCATTCAGTAATGCCTTGCTTCACATAATTTGAATCTGTCCAGATAATTAAATGAGCATCGGGTGGACAAAATGAAACGCCTTCAATCGCAGCAGTGAGCTCCATGCGGTTATTGGTTGTCTCAGGTTCACCGCCAAATAATTTATGCTCACCCTGCTCGGTAATGACATATGCGCCCCAACCACCTAAACCTGGATTGCCACGACATGCACCATCAACATACAGTGTGATTGTTTGAGACATAAATCGAAACCTAAACTAAAAGAAAAAGAACTGAATATGGTGTATTGTATACGCAAAAAGTTCGGTTCCATCGTTACGAAGCAAGGTTTTTTTAATTTCTTGTAACATTTCCATGCAAATGACATTAAATTATTGCCTTGTCTATCCTGCATGCTTTACTACAATGGCATCGAAGACCTAGGGTTTGTGGGCAGACCCCAAAAAATATTACGCGAGTTGTTTGGAAGTTTTTATGTATAAACCAACCACATTTGTGTGGCAGCCATCTGCGGCATCATTGTTTAAAATTACCGTACTTAGCTCTGCTTTAGCTGCGTTGGGTATTACAACAGGCTGTTCATCGACTCCACAATCTGCAAAAACCTCAAAATCAAAACAGGTCAGCGGCGCAGGTTATTTAGATGCAAGTAGTCTTGATTCCTTAGAAGACTTACTTTCAGCAACCGATATGCGTGCTGTAGAAGGCGATCGTCTGCTTATTTTAAAGCATGGTGATGTCTGGAAGCGTATGTCCGTTGGTTTCAAAATGGATTTGAACCATTGGGATTCTCGTATTGAAGCTCAGCGTAGTTGGTTTATTTCTCGTCAGCCTTATCTTGATCGCTTAAGTGCCCGAGCAAGTCGTTATTTGTATCATACGGTTAAAGAAGCTGAACGCCGTGGACTGCCGACAGAACTTGCGTTATTACCAGTAATTGAAAGTTCTTATGATCCAGCTGCAACAAGTAGTGCAGCAGCGGCAGGACTATGGCAGTTTATTCCGAGTACTGGTCGTATTTATGGCTTAAAGCAAACTGGTATGTATGATGGGCGTCGAGATGTGGTTGAGTCGACTCGCGCAGCTTATGAGTTTTTAGGAAGCCTCTATAATCAATTTGGTTCTTGGGAACTTGCTTTAGCGGCTTATAATGCTGGTCCAGGACGTATTCAACAGGCGATTAACCGCAACCAAGCTGCTGGTTTACCAACCGACTATTGGTCTTTAAAACTCCCTCAAGAAACAATGAACTATGTTCCACGTTTCTTGGCTGTTGCTCAAATTATTAAAAATCCGAAGGCTTATGGTGTAGAACTACCACCGATTGCAAATAGACCCCATTTCCGTGAAGTGACTTTATCTGCGCCTTTAACTTTAAATGAAATTGCTTCTACAGCAGGATTAAGCCGTGCAGAACTTTATGCATTGAACCCAGGATATCGTGGTGAAGCAGTAGACCCTGCGAGTCCAATGCGTATTTTGATTCCAGCAGATTTAAGTCCTTCAATTGATAATAAATTAAAAGGGAAAAAAACGGGTGGTAGCTCAGGTTGGTGGGCAAATACAACTTCACCGTCTACACCTACAACTGTTAGTCCTTCTACTACAGTAACCACAAGAACAACGCCTACAACGCAAGTTCAGCCAGTTAAACCTTCTTCGACAGTGAAGACCAGTTCAACTCTTTCAAAATCTACACCACGTGGTTCCGATGCATTAGCTGCTTTTGCTGCGTCGGCGGATGTACCAAGTGCACCGCGTATTCCTGTAGCTGTAACCAATGCAGCTAACATTACGAAGCCTGTTAAGATGGAGCCACCAATTTCGGCTTCTGAACGTGAAAAGATTTTAGCGGCAGTTCGTGCTGAAGGTGAAAAAGAGACTGTAGATCAAGCTTTACAACCGCAAGCAACTCAAGCCGAAAAAGATCAAGTCGTTGCTGAGTTAAAAGCAATCGCGCCTAAAGGAACTGAAATTGTCGATCCTTATGATGGCAAAATTAGGTTAACCGCAATTCAGACGAGCCAGTCAGTTGCAGAGCAACAAGGTAAAGAGGTTAGTAGAGGTTTTGCTTATCCAAAAACTTTAGCTGAAGACGTGAGTGTAGCTAACTCTGAAGATGGACAGCGCAATAAAGATAAACCTTACATCAAGACTGATACTGATGTCGTGGTTGTGCAACCTAAAGGCAAGCGTAGTACCTATACTGTTTTACCGGGTGATACTTTAGCCGTTATTGCAATGAAAAACGGCGTAAACTGGCGCGATGTTGCTAAGTGGAACCAGATTGATCCTGAAAAGACGTTATATGTAGGGTCAACGCTTTATCTTTATGATGCAAAACCACAAGAAACTCAAACTACTTCTAAAAGTACGGCTAAACCGGATGTGTATGTCGTTGAGGCTAACGACAGTTTAAGTGGTGTAGCGAATCAGTTTAATTTGTCAGTAAAACAATTGGCTGAATATAACGATTTATCAGTGACAGATGGTCTATTTGTTGGGCAAAAACTACAGTTAAAAGAGCCGAAGAATAGCCGTTCAAGTGCTAAAGCCGAGCCGAAAGCAGTTCAGGCAAATGCAAAACGTATAGCGACTAAAAGCTATACTGTGAAGCGTGGTGAATATCTTAAATTGATTGCAGATCGTTACGCGCTCTCTAATCAGGAACTTGCTGAATTAACTCCAGGTTTAACGGCTGGTAGTAACTTGATGGTAGGCCAAAAAATTAATGTGCCTACACAAGATATTTCGGTAGATGAAGTTGCTGAAACTAAGACTTCTAGTAAATCTGAGAAAGCGTCGCTAAGTGTTTCTTATAAAACAGAAGGCTATAAAGTACAGCGTGGTGATACTTTATCGAGTATTGCAACTAAATCAAAAATTAGCTTAGCTGAATTAGCCGAGTTAAATAACTTAAAAGCAAATAGTCATGTACAGCTTGGTCAAACTTTAAAAGTACCAGCTGGCTTAAGTGTTCCAGAACAATACGTTGTACAGTCTGGAGATAGCCTAAATGCGATTGCGAGTAAATATAACTTGCAAACAGGTTATTTGGCTGACTTAAATGGTTTGTCTCGTACGGCTGGTTTACGTGCTGGTCAACGTTTAAAACTTACAGGTACGGTTGAAGAAGCACCAACTAAATCTTCTAAAAATACTAAAGAAGAAACACCAGAAACTTATACAGTCAAATCTGGTGATAGCTTAGGTAATATTGCTAATCGCTACCACTTGCAATTGGACTACCTTGCTTCATTAAACGGTCTTTCACGCACCAGTAGCGTTCGTGTAGGACAACGTTTAAAGCTAACAGGTGATGTACCTACAGTAGAAACAGCTAAAGTAGATACCAAGTCTTCAACTAAAACAGTTGCAGCTGGTAAAAACACTGAAAAATATACTGTGAAATCTGGTGAGTCTTTAAATAGTATTGCGAGTCGTGCAGGCATTTCAGTGCGTGAACTTGCTGAAATGAATGCATTAAAAGCGAGTGCTAATTTACAGCGCGGCCAAAATATTGTGATTCCAAAAACTGTTGTGGAATACAAAGTAAAGCGTGGTGATACATTAATTGGCCTTGCTAGCAAATATGGTTTAGAAACCAATTTCTTAGCTGAGCTGAATAATTTGACACCTTCTACTCAGCTTCGCATTGGTGATGTTATTAAAGTGCCTAATTTATAAAATAATTAGCAACTTATGCGTAAATCCTCTTTTCAACTGAGCCTGCTAGTCGGGCTCAGTGTCGTTTCGCATGCAGTTTTTTCTGCACAGCAAACCACTTCATATATAGCGATTCATTCTAAGCCTAAATATTTAGGAATGATGGCTATGCCATATGCAAATCCTAATGCCCCTAAAGGTGGTCTGTTAAGTCAGGCAGCTCAAGGAACTTTTGATAACCTCAATAGTATGAATGGTAAGGGGAATGCGACAGAAGGCGTTAATTATCTTTTTGATACTTTAATGACGCAGTCGTTAGATGAGGTTGGAGTTTTATATCCTCTTTTGGCAGAAAAAGTGAGTTATGACCCAGAAAAAACGCAGTCTGTTACTTTCTATTTAAACCCTAAGGCTCGTTTTAGTAATGGGCAGCCAGTCACTGCGGCAGATGTTAAATTTAGTTTTGATGCGTATCAGACTAAGTCTAATTTAGGCTTACAGATGTACCTTGCTGATTTGGCAAAAACAGCAGTAATAAATGTCCATCAAGTAAAGTTTAGTTTTAAGTCTACCCATAATCCTAAAATGCCTTTCATTTTGGCAACCTTACCGATTTATTCAAAAGCAGATTGGCAAAAAAGAGATTTTAGCCGAATTACCCTACAACCGATTATTGGTTCGGGGCCATATGTAGTTGAACGAGTTGATGCAGGTAGAAGCATTAGTTATAAAAGAAACCCAAATTATTGGGCAAAAGATTTGCCTATTAACAAGGGGCGTTATAATTTTGACCGATTAAAATATGTTTATTATCGAAATTGGGATATTGCTTTTGAAGGATTTAAATCTGGACAATACACTTTGCATGAAGAAACTAACCCCAAAAAATGGGTAACAGATTATCGTTTTCCAGCCGTAAAAGCAGGATTGGTTACTCAATATAAATTTCGTCACCATAACCCGATTGCCACTGAAAGCTATGTGTTTAACACTAGGCGAAAACCTTTAAATGATATTCGTTTTAGACAAGCTTTAACCTATGCCTATGATTTTGAATGGCAGAATAAAGCTTTGTTTTATGGACAATATCAACGCCTACAAAGTTATTTTGAAAATAGTGAATTAGCGGCAACAGGGCGACCTTCAAAAACTGAATTAGAGTTATTAAAACCGTTATTGCCTAAGTTATCTCCACTCATGCAGCAAGGTGTTTTAGCAGACTGGAAATACTCAGTGTCGGATGCAAGTGGCTTTAATCGACAGAATTTATTAACTGCACGGCAATTACTCATACAGGCTGGCTATAAAGTTAAAGAAGGGCAATTATTTACGCCAGAAGGAAAAAAAGTTCAGCTTGAGTTTTTAATTCAGCAAGATGGTAAACAACGAACACTTTTACCTTTTATTCGTAACCTAAAAAAGTTAGGCATTGCAGTTAATTTGCGTCAGGTCGATGCTCCGCAATATTTAGAAAGGACTCGTCGTTACGATTTTGATATGACCACAATGAATCTGCCGCAATCTCTCAACCCGGGCAATGAACAAACACAGTTTTGGGGAAGTATCGCTGCAGCGCAAGATGGAAATTATAATTATGCAGGGATTCGCAACCCCGTAATTGATCAAGTGATTTCAAAACTCGTTGCAAGTAAAAGCCGTGAACAACAGATTATTTATACTCGCATTCTCGATCGATTGCTTAGAGCTGGTTATTATCAAATTCCGACCTATGGTAAAGGTGAAAACTGGTATGCTTATTGGAATATGTATCAACAACCTAAAGTTAAACCAGTACTTTCTTCTGGGATAGAATATTGGTGGAGTGATGCAAACAAAGCTAAAACAGTTGCCAAATATTTACATCAACAATAAAAAGCACCTGCCATAAAGGAAATCCTGTTATATGGGTTCATATATTCTCAAGCGACTTCTTTTAATGATTCCCACATTGTTTTTCATTTTATTGATTAACTTTGTGGTTGTGCAAATTGCGCCGGGTGGGCCAGTTGAGCAAGCAATACATCAGGCACAAAGCGATTTAGGAATTGGTCGTGCATTGAGTGCAGAAACTTATTATCAAGGTGCTCAAGGTTTAAGCCCTGAAATGGTTGAACAAATTAAAGCACAGTACGGTTTTGATCATTCTGCTCCTGAACGATTTTTTCTAATGTTAAAAGGCTATTTAACTTTAGATTTTGGACAGAGTTTTTTTAAAGATAAACCAGTCGTGCAATTGTTGTGGGAAAAAGTGCCTGTTTCTATTTCACTTGGGCTGGTGAGCACTTTTCTAATTTATTTAATTTCTATTCCGCTTGGAATTAAGAAGGCAAGACAGCAGGGTTCTTGGTTTGATCGATCTACTTCTTTAGTTCTTGTAGTTGGGTATGCTGTACCAAGTTTTGTATTTGCCATTTTGTTAGTTGTTTTTTTTGCAGGGGGCTCTTATTTTCAATGGTTTCCCTTGCAAAATTTAGTATCAGATAATTTTCATCAATTTAGCCTTTGGGGCAAAGTTACCGATTATTTATGGCATATGACTTTGCCACTGATTACCATGGTATTAGGCGGTTTTGCCAGTTTAACTTATTTAACTAAATACTCATTTTTAGAAGAACTCAATAAACCCTACGTTTTGGCAGCTTATGCAAAAGGTTTGAATAGCCAGCAAGTTTTATATAAGCATGTTTTTCGTAATGCCATTTTAGTTGTGCTCGCAGGATTACCAGAAGTGTTAGCGGGTATTTTCTTTGTAGGTAACCTGTTTGTAGAAATTATCTTTCATTTAGATGGGGTGGGTTTGTTGGGCTTTGAAGCTCTTGTCCAGCGTGACTATCCTGTTATTTTTGGGGTTTTATTTTTCTTTATTTTATTTAGCCTAATTTTACGTCTCATTTGTGATGTGTTGTACCAATGGGTTGACCCTCGAATTCACTTTGACGCACAAGGAGGCAAATAATGTCTTTAATTGTGCGCACACGATTACAGCGTTTTAGACAACATAAATTGGGCTGGGCGAGCTTTATTTTATTTAGTCTAATTTTGGTTTTGTCATTAGCCGCGGAGTTGATTGCTAACGATAAACCATTGTTAGTGAAGTATGAAGATTCTTACTACTTACCTGTGTTTAAAACATATCCAGAAACCACATTTGGTGGGGTATTTGAAACAGAAGCTGATTATAAAGACCCTGCCGTACAATCGCTTATTGAGGCTAAAGGTTGGGCAGTTTGGCCGCTTATTCAATTTTCATATCAAACTCCCAATTTAGACTTGGCCGTTCCTGTGCCATCACCACCCTCCAAACAAAACTGGTTAGGAACAGATGATCAGGGAAGAGATGTTTTTGCCCGCATTCTTTATGGCTTAAGAGTATCGTTACTTTTCGGTTTAGCTTTAACCTTCTGTTCTGCTTTGTTTGGAATTACCGTAGGCGCCATTCAAGGTTACTATGGAGGCTGGGTAGATTTATTGGGACAACGTTTGGTTGAAGTCTGGAATGGTTTACCCATGCTTTTTATGGTCATGATTTTAGTCAGTATGTTTGTTCCAAATGTATATTGGCTATTTTTCATTATGTTGTTTTTTGGCTGGACTGTTTTAGTGGGTATTGTCAGAGCCGAATTTTTAAAAGCTCGCCAACTGGATTATGTTCGTGCAGCCCAAGTGTTGGGAGTGACCGATCGCGCTATTATTTTTAAGCATATTTTGCCCAATGCGATCAGTTCGAGTCTGTCTCAATTGCCATTTATTTTAACGACTAACATTAGCGCTTTAACCGCCCTTGATTTTTTAGGGTATGGCCTGCCACCCGATGCCGCCTCATTAGGTGAGTTATTGCTACAAGGTAAGAATAATTTAGATGCGCCATGGCTAGCAATTTCAGGCTTTTTTAGTCTGGCTATTGTTCTTTCACTTTTAATTTATATTGGGGAGGCGGCCCGTGATGCGTTTGACCCAAGAAAATAGTTTAAATACTGCCTCAACGTTATTAAAGGTTGAACATCTTTCGGTTCAAACCAAAGACCAAAAAGTTTTATTGGAAGATTTAAATTTTTACTTAAGTGAAGGTGAAACACTCGCTATTGTGGGCGAAAGTGGTTCAGGTAAATCGATAAGCTGCTTAGCAATAATGGGATTGCTGCAAGAAAAATTAGAAGTAACAGGTCAGGTCTGGATTGGCTCACAAAACATGCTTGAGTTAGATGAGAGAACTCAATCATATTTACGTGGCCGACAAATCGCTATGATTTTTCAGGAGCCTGCTACTGCGTTAAATCCGCTACATCGGGTTGAAAAAATTGTAGGAGAAAACCTTCTTTTATCAGGGTTCTCAAAACGCGAGGTTCGACAACAAATAGTTGAGCTACTAAAAGATGTGGGAATTGTTGAACCAGAACAAATTTTAAAACGCTATCCACATGAGCTTTCTGGGGGACAAAAACAACGTGTCATGATTGCGATGACATTGGCACTGCAACCTAAAGTTTTGATTGCTGATGAACCTACTACTGCGTTGGATGTGGTCTTACAGATACAAATTTTAGAGCTACTAAAATCTCTACAAGCAAAATATGGAATGGCACTTATTTTAATTAGTCATGACCTAAATTTAGTACATCGCTATGCTGAGAAACTTATTGTATTGCAAAGTGGGCGTGTAGTAGAGCAAGGTGAGCTTAGCCAGATTTTTGCAAAGCCTAAAACAGCTTATACAGCACAGTTGCTAGATCATGATTTTGGAAGTTTAGAGTCTAGACCTGCTCAACAGAATGTTTTATCAGTTCGACAGCTCAGCGTGCAATTTCCTATAAGAAAAGGAATTTTAAATCGCATTCAAGGATATTTCACCGCAATAGAAGATTTAAGTTTTGACCTAGCGCAAGGTGAATCGCTTGGGGTGGTGGGAGAAAGCGGTGCTGGTAAGTCATCTCTGGCGATGGCCTTGGTCCGACTTATTAAAAGTGAAGGGCAAATTGTTTTTTTAGGGCAAGATTTGAATCAGTTACAGCCAAAAGCTTTATGTTTGATAAGATCAGATTTTCAACTTGTATTCCAAGACCCATTTGGCAGTTTAAACCCGCGCATGACAGTAGGGCAGATTATTGCTGAAGGATTGAAAGTGAAAGCACTAGCTGATAACGAGATCAAACAGCAAGTTGAATCTGTATTGGTAAAAGTTGAATTGGCTGAAGATTTTCAACACCGTTATCCTCATGAGCTTTCAGGTGGCCAACGTCAACGTGTCGCTTTAGCAAGAGCTTTAGTGGTTCAGCCTAAACTTTTAATTTTGGATGAACCTACATCGGCCTTAGATCGGACCACGCAAAAAGCCATAATTAAGTTGTTGCGACAATTACAGCAAACTGAGCATTTAAGTTATATTTTTATTAGTCATGATCTAAATATAGTGAAATCACTGTGCCATAAAGTAATGGTATTACGTCATGCCAAAGTTGTTGAATATCAGGAAACTGAACTTCTATTTTCTAAGCCTCAGACTGAATATACCAGACAGTTAATTAAAGCATCTCTTTAAGATTTTATTTTAATTATTTGTTTTTTAATAGAATAAATCTAATTTTGAACTTATGCAAAAAGTTGCATGTTTTTATATTCTTTAAAATTGACATGTGCTATTGTCAGTTATCGATTATGCCTTGACATGCACAATAACTCATTTAAATTAGAGTAATTGCTCTAAAAATCAAAAAAAGAGGTTAACCATGAACCAGATTGCTCAACCCATCACAATTCGCAATACCACCTTTAAAAACCGAATTATTAAAGGTGCAATGAGTGAGGCACTTGCAAATTATGAAGGCCAACCAAATGATTTACATTTGGGCTTATATGGTGCTTGGGCAAAAGGTGAACTTGGCTGTGCCATTACGGGCAATGTCATGGTAAATGCCGGAGCAAAAAATGAACCGGGCGTTGTGGTTATTGAAACTGAACGTGACCTAGATCGCTTAAAAGAGTGGGCGGCCTTAGGTAAAAAATATGGCATGGTGCAATTGATTCAATTGTCACACCCAGGTCGTCAGTGTCCAAAAGGTTTAAATAAAGAAACCGTTGCGCCATCGGCAGTACCTTTTAGCCCAGCTTTAGCAACCATGTTTGGAACGCCACGTGAACTTACTCATGATGAAATTCTAGATATTATTAATCGATTTGCAACCTCAGCTCAAATCTGTGAAAAAGCAGGTTTTGAAGGGGTGCAATTACACGGTGCTCATGGTTATTTGATTAGTCAGTTCTTATCGCCATTAACTAATAAGCGTACAGATCAATGGGGCGGTTCAGTTGAAAATCGTAGCCGTTTTTTATTAGAGGTTTATAAAGCGGTACGTGAAGCGACTTCAGATAATTTTATCATTTCAGTGAAGCTTAACTCGGCCGACTTTCAGCGTGGTGGTATTAGCGAAGAAGATGTGATTTCAGTTTTTAAAGCAGTAGATGAAGCTGGTATCGATTTAATTGAAATTTCAGGTGGCACTTACGAGGCGCCAGCAATGGCTGGAGCTAAGGCGGATAAACGTAAAGCAAGTACGATTGCTCGTGAAGCATACTTTTTAGATTTTGCTGAGAAAATCCGCCAGCATGTTAAATGTAAGCTCATGGTGACAGGTGGGTTCCGTACTGTAGAGGGCATGAATGCTGCACTTGAAAGTGGTGCATGTGACTTTATTGGTATTGCTCGCCCATTTGCCGTGGAAACCGATTTAACAGAACGTCTAATTGCAGGGCAAGACGTGCGTTACGCCGTGAAACCGATTAAAACAGGTTTACCTTTTGTCGATAAAATGGCTATTATGGAAATTATTTGGTATGCGGCTCAATTTAAAACCATTGGCAAAGGCAAAAAGCCAAATCCAAAACTTTCACCACTGGTGGTGTTTTTGAATTATGCCAAAGGCAATATTAAAGCGGTGATTCAAGGACAAGTGAATTCACGTAAGTCTGCGTAAACCAAATGCGCCATTTCAATAAATGAAATGGCGTATTTATTTTAGAACGTATAGCTCATACCCAATTGAACCGTACGTGATTCACCAGGATATGCATATAAATTGAAAGCACTTTCATCATAAACTTTGTCAAAAATGTTTTTCAGATCTAAGTTAAGACGAAGTTTTGGTGTTGCCTGATAATAAGAAACCAAATCTGTAACTGCATAACTTTTCATGGCGTAAGTACTATTTGCTGTTTGTCCCGCACGCTTATCAATATATTTCTGATTAATTCCTAAAACTAAGCCTTGTAAAGGGCCATCCTGAAATTCATAGATATTTAAAAGATTAAAACTATTCTTTGGAATATTGGCTAAAGCGGTTCCTTTTTTCAAAGTATTGTCTTTGCTGACTTCTGCATCTGTATAGGCATATCCACCTATAATTTTCCAAGCTGGAGTGATTTGCCCTGCAATATTTAGTTCAATACCTTGGCTACGAACTTCACCAGCAGCAACTTTATAGGCTGAATCTACAGGATCGAGGGTTAAGACATTTTCTTTTTTCGCATAGAAAATAGCAGAATCAATCGACAACATATTGTCGAGTGCTTGCCATTTAAAGCCTAACTCGTAAGCCATGCCTTCCTCTGGGTCAAATCCTTCTCCATTACGGCTAGCCCCCGTGTTTGGTTTAAAGGATTTTGCAGCATTGCTATAAATTGAAAGGTCATCACGGGCTTTAAAAACCAAACCTAAACGTGGAATAAACGCATCATCACTGGTATTCCAGTTTAAAGTATTCGGTAGTA
Source organism: Acinetobacter sp. AYS6 (assembly GCF_025630795.1). NCBI lineage: Bacteria > Pseudomonadati > Pseudomonadota > Gammaproteobacteria > Moraxellales > Moraxellaceae > Acinetobacter > Acinetobacter sp. AYS6. The sequence continues at coordinate 535,968 of NZ_JAOTNV010000005.1, read as the reverse complement.
AGTTCTTATAGTCATGCTCATAGTGTTCAAAACGTAAACCCAATAGTGCGCTTAAACGCTCATTTAAATCGATTTGGTCTTGTACAAAAAGAGCTGTTGTTTTTAAGTTTTCACGATCATGGGTCGTAATATTTTTAAGCTCGAGTAGAGGTTGGCCTAAAACAGGATCATTAATATTGATTGGGTAGTTATTTGACTTTGGATCTGAACGAATAATGTATGATTTATAATCATAATTTTCATATTCAAGCCCAGTCACTAAGGTATGTGCCAATCCTAAAAGCTGGAAATTACCTGTTAGGTTAATTTGTGCATCAGTATCTTGCCATTTTAATTCGCGATAGTTGTAATTTCGGTCTAAAGTTTCTCCATCAGCCTGAATTCCATTTGCTTCTACCGCATAGCCATACAATTTGCCATTTAAATATTGCACACCAGCATTCAGCTTCCAGTCATTCCCAAGGTCGTGCTCGACTCGTAATTGAGTCATATTGTTATCATTGTAGAGTCGGTTGTTGTATTTACCTGTTTCCCACAAATAGGTTTCGGGTGAACTATTAAAAGACTTCTGGCCTGCATAACGTGTTTGGCCACGATCAAGTGGATGTTGATTTCGTAAAATATCCGCTTCAAAAGTAACTTTTGTTGCGTCAGAAGCTTGCCATTGAATAACTGGAGCAATGCCATAACGTTTAGATTCGACATGATCACGATAACTATCACCGCCTTCTGCAATCACATTAAGGCGATAACCAATGTTTTCTGCATTTGGAATAGTGCCGGTAGTGTCGACAGTGGTGCGATATAAACCTTCACTGTTAAGCTGCGCGCCCAAAGTGGTTTGTTGCTCAGACTTTGGAGTTTTAGAAATTAAGTTAAACGTACCACCCGGGTCACCACGGCCATACAAGCTAGAAGAGGGGCCACGTAAAACGTCTACACGTTCAATAGTATTGCTATCAGGAGCATTTGGATAACCACGGTTAATTGGGAATCCATTACGGTAAAACTCACCGCTAGTGAAACCACGAAGGTTAAACCCTGTTAAGCCTTGACCCCCAAAGTTATTAGCACGAGTAACGCCACCAGCCAAATCAAGCGCTTCGATTAAACGTGTCGCGCCAATATCTTCAATTACTTTTTGAGTCACTACACTGACAGATTGTGGCGTATCTTTTAATGCGACTTCGCTACGTGTTGCGCTACTTGAACTATCGACTTTATAGGCTTGGTCGACAGCTTGTTGGGCTTTAATCTTAATGGTAGCAAGTGTCGTTGAAGATTGATCTGTTTCTGCGAAAGCTGTTGAAATACAACAGAGTTGAGCGATGCTCAGGGAGAGGAGGCGAAGTTTAAGATCCATTTAAAACCTTGTTGATAATAAATATCAGTATAAAAATAAGAATTATTATATTGTAAATCTATGTGTAAAAAGAATACTGGATCAATGAAATATTTGCACAAGTGTATTTTATTTAGAAATATAAATGATAAAAATTAAAAAACAAGCAACGATAGGTTTAAATAATTATAAATTACAGTTTAAAATAGAGCATCAAATACATAAAACAATAGCTTTTAAAATCAAATAAATAATTTATAGCTAACCGTTTTTAATTGTATTTTTGAAAATCAAAATAGTTTTTATATTTATTTAGGGGAAGTTCGATGTTTACGATTGTTGGCATATTTTTATTAGCCATGATGATATTGGCAATTTTAAGTGTTTTAAAGAAAGGGGAAAGTAGAAAGGGAAATGCAAAACGTAACCCAATTAAGGGAAAACGTATCATTACTATGAATGAGCAACCTACTTTTATGAAGCTAAGAGAAGCTTTACCTGAACATATTATTTTGGCACAAGTTGCTTTTAGTGCATTTATGACAGCACAAGGATATGCGACACGTAATTTGTTTAATCGTAAAGTTGCTGATTTTATTGTGTTAGATAAGGCATTTAACATTGTTGCTATTGTTGAACTAGATGATTCGAGTCATAAGGGGAAAGAAAAAACTGATGAAGAACGAGATGCTTTAATTCAGGAAGCTGGTTTTAGAGTTGTACGTTATAAAAGAACACCAGAGCTTGCACAAATACATGCAGATTTTAATATTGCAACAATCTCATTAGCTCAAGTTTCAATAGAACCAAACTCAAGTGAAACAAGAACAAAGTTTGTCGCTGATGCAATAACTGTTGAAAGAGACGATCCGACAATACAACCTTTACCATATATTGATGAAGTAAAGTTGAAATCTTAAATTTTGAAAAATACTAAGCTATCTCATGGATAAAATTTGAAGTGAGATAAAGTAATTTAAAAGATGTGATTTTGAAATGAATTTCTTATAAAAGAAATTGGCGTCCCTACGGGGATTCGAACCCCGGTTACCGCCGTGAAAGGGCGATGTCCTAGGCCTCTAGACGATAGGGACGTTGAGGATGGCGGTATCTTAAGAAGCCGCCACCAAACTGTCAAGTAGGTAAGGAGACAGTTTGTTCAAAATATAGCAAAACAGTTCAGCAGTTTTCTGAGTATCGTATAAAGCAGAGTGTGCTTCTTTACCATCGAACTCAATTCCAGCTTGAATACATGCTTTAGCAAGGACAGTCTGTCCAAACATAACAGCACTTAAAGTGACCGTATCCATGACTGAAAAACTATGAAATGGATTCTGGTTTTTTGTGCTTGTACGAGCAATTGCCGCTTGTAAAAAACCAAGATCAAAATGGGCATTGTGACCAACCAACACTGCGTGGGTACAATGTTGCTGTTTACGAACTTCATTGACTGATTTAAAAATACGGCGCAATGCTGTTCGCTCATCTTCAGCCATTGCTATACGCATTGGGTTGAATGGATCAATACCAATAAAGTCTAGCGAACGGCGGTCGAGGTTAGCCCCTTCAAACGGGTTAATGTGCGCATGAAATGCTGGACCAGGGACAAATTGTCCCTGAGCATCATACACAATTGGAATGCACGCAATTTCTAGCAATGCATCTGTCTGGGCATTAAAACCTGCAGTTTCAACGTCAACAACAACAGGTAAGAAGCCACGAAAACGTTGGCCAATGACCGGGACAGAGGTTTCTTGTGTCACACTTTTCTCCATTGCAGCGTTTTCCCGGCATGCAGCGGGATAATTTTTTGATCATCTAAATAATCAAAAGATTCTGGTATAAGGTTATCTTCTTTTACCAAGGTAATAGTAGAAGTATTACGTGGTAGACCGTAGAAGTCTGCGCCAAAGTGGCTTGCAAAACCTTCTAAACGCTCTAATTTACCCACTTGGTCAAATGCTTGGGCATAAAGCTCAATTGCATTAGGTGCACTATAACAGCCCGCACAGCCACACGCATTTTCTTTTGCATTTTGTGAGTGAGGAGCGCTATCTGTACCCAAGAAAAATTTAGGATTACCACTTGTTGCAACTTCAAGCAAAGTTGTTTGGTGTGTTTGGCGCTTTAAAATTGGTAAACAATAAAAATGCGGTTTAATACCACCGACCAACATGTCATTACGGTTAAATAATAAATGCTGAGGAGTGATCGTTGCGGCAACATTACGGTCATGTTCTAAAACAAAATGAGCTGCATCGCTTGTTGTAATGTGCTCAAGTACCACTTTAAGTTTTGGAAACTGTTTTAAGAGTGGGTTGAGTACTTCGTCAAGGAAACGTTTTTCGCGGTCAAAAATATCGACATGGTTATGAGTGACTTCACCATGAAGTAATAATGGAACTTGATGTTCTTCTAATTGCTCAATCACTGCATAAACTTTACGAATGTCACTTACACCGTTATCAGAGTTGGTGGTCGCGCCTGCTGGATAAAGTTTAATTGCATTTACATGCCCAGATTCTTTAATTTTACGAACTTCGTCTGGGGAAGTGAAGTCAGTAAAATAAAGCACCATACGTGGGTCAAAATTAAGACCCTCTGGAACATGAGCAAGAATACGTTCACGGTAAGCCAATGCTTCTTCCACAGTTTTTACTGGCGGAACAAGGTTTGGCATACAGATCGCTCGAGCAAACTGTTTAGCCAAATCAGGTACGGTACGTTTTAATGCTAAACCATCACGTAAATGTGCATGCCAGTCATCTGGCTGGAGCAGGGTAATAGAGTCCAAGGCAGTTCAAACTTCGAAATAAAACAAATGATAATCGATAAAGTGTGAAAATGGTAACGAGAATTACGGACAAATGGCAAAATAAAGCGCAAGAGGCCTTAAAAAATAATGTTATATTTTGTTAATGTGTGAGAGGCAGGAATCGGGTAGTGGCAAATAGGGGAAATGTACATGAATTACTCAAAGCAAAAGAAGAAATAGAATATCTTGTAACTTTACATACTCATCGTTATGCCAATACACCTTTACCTCATCAATTAGAAAAAAAGTTCTGGTGCTTAAACCTTGAACGAACTAAACAAAATATCTCAAAATTTTTAGCAAGTGGTGTTCTTACCTATCTCATTTTTATTTTATTGGCACTGCCTACTGATTATTTGGTAATCGGTGTGCCTTACATTACTTGGGACTTTATTTATTGCTTACTGAGCGCAATTAATATTGCTTGTGCACTGTTACTATTTTGGGCTTTTGCTAAGTTAAAGAAACTCACTGAATATTTTTATATTGCTGCGTGCGGTATTGTATTTTTTACGATTATTATCAATGCAATGTTGCTTCTTAGCGTAGGAAATGTCGCTCTTAAAAATCAGTCGATGTTACTACTTTCTTTTTTATATATGCTTGGTTTTATTTTGAGCGGTATAAAGCCTGTGCACATGCTTTATGTGGGTTTGATCGCCGCAATTTCTGTTTTTTCTCTATTGATTTTATTGCAAGTGAATTGTGATTATATTGCTTTGGGGCGGGCACTGTTTGGTAGCTGTATTTTAGGTTTTTCAATTAGTACGATGCTCACCTCTAGAGAAAGAAGCCTTTTTTTAAATAATCAGCTTGCTGAGCTTAACGAGCAGATTTTACGTATTGAGGCCTCTGAGTTACTTCATTTAAGTCAGCAAGATGCGCTCACTAATATCTCGAATCGACGTACTTTCGATGAGATGTTTGACTTTTTTTACTATCGGGCAAAGCAAGAGCAACGACCATTAGCCGTTTTATTTATTGATATCGATTTTTTTAAAAACTATAACGATTTTTATGGGCACCAGATGGGGGATAAGGTCATCGCATCTATTGCCTCTGCAATTAAAAATTCGATTCGGCATGTTGATTTTGTGGCCCGTTATGGCGGCGAAGAGTTTGTGGTTCTTTTACCGAAAACACCCGCTCAAGGTGCATATGCTGTGGCTGCCAATATTTATAAAGCGATTGAGCGCCAAGCGATTCCTCATGCGGCATCTTTGGTCTCTACACATGTAACGATTAGTTTGGGTTTTACTGTTTACACAGAGGGCTTAAAAGTTACTCAGGAAAATTTAATTCATGCTGCCGATCAAGCTTTATATCGGGCTAAGCAGCTTGGACGTAACCAGATCTATTATCAGCCTTTACAAGTCGCCGAAATTGCCTGAATGAGTTTTAAAAATAAAAAGGCCACCTTAATAGGTGGTCTTTTTTGACGCTATAAGAAAATTATTTTTTCTTACTGTCTAATTGAGGAATAGCAGAACCTTGACCGATCGAAAGTAAACCAGCATCTGTATAGATACTAAGTTTTGCACGTGTATCGGTAATGTCGAGGTTACGCATAGTCAACTGACCAATACGGTCCATAGGCGAGAACATTGAATCGCCTTTTTCCATTGTTAAACGTTCAGCTTCGTACGTTAAGTTTGGAGATTCAGTGTTCATGATGGTGTAATCATTACCACGACGAAGTTCAAGAGTCACTTCACCTGTAACAGCTTTAGCAACCCAACGCTGAGCCGTTTCACGCAACATAAGCGCTTGAGAGTCGAACCAACGACCTTGGTAAAGTAAACGACCTAAACGTAAACCGTTAATGCGGTATTGTTCGATGGTATCTTCGTTATGAATACCAGTAACTAAACGCTCGTAAGCAATATGAAGAAGGGCCATACCCGGAGCTTCATAAATACCGCGAGATTTCGCTTCGATAATACGGTTTTCGATTTGGTCAGACATACCTAAACCATGACGACCACCAATACGGTTTGCTTCAAGAATAAGCTCAACTGGATTGTTAAAAGTTTGACCGTTTAACGCAACAGGTACACCTTCTTCAAAACGTACAGTTACTTCTTCTGGATTGATTTCAACGTCTTCTTTCCAGAAAGCAACGCCCATAATTGGGTCAACGATTTTAATACCAGCATTTAGGTATTCAAGATCTTTTGCTTCGTGAGTTGCACCCAACATGTTTGAGTCAGTTGAATACGCTTTTTCTTTTGACATTTTGTAGTCAAAACCGTTGTCGATCAGGAACTGTGACATTTCTGCACGGCCACCGAGTTCATCGATGAAGTTTTGATCTAACCAAGGCTTATAAATTTTAAGATTCGGGTTGGTCAACAAACCATAACGATAGAAACGTTCAATATCGTTACCTTTGTAAGTTGAACCGTCACCCCAGATGTTTACGTCATCTTCTTTCATTGCAGTAACTAACATTGTACCTGTTACTGCACGACCTAATGGAGTCGTATTGAAATAAGGAACACCACCTGTACTGATATGGAATGCACCACACTGAATTGCAGCAATACCTTCAAGTGCAAGTTGTAAGCGGCAGTCAATTAAGCGAGCTTTTACAGCGCCGTATTGTTCTGCTTTCTTTGGAATTGCATCGTAGTCATCTTCATCAGGCTGGCCTAAGTTTGCAGTATATGCATAAGGCTCTGCGCCCTTTTGTTTCATCCATAATAAAGCAGCTGAAGTGTCTAGGCCTCCGGAGAAGGCAATCCCAACTTTTTTGCCTACTGGTACATGCTGCAAGATAGTTGCATTATCAGTCATTGCTAATCCTAACATTTATAAAAAAGACCCCGTTGAGGTGGTCTCGAGAATTCTGAATGGCGGCTATTGTAGCACTATTCATGGTGCTTTTTTTGGCAAAAAAATCATTAATTCACTTGTTCTGATTGGTATTTATTATTTGAAGAAAATATAGGATTGTCTTCTTTATATATAGATTGACCATAATCTCGAATAAAAAATAATTCTGGGTCATCCAAAATTATCAAAAAAGTATTAAAGTACTATGCAACAAGTTGCAAAAAATTATTGGGACGCAGCATGACAAGTTACGCCAATTTATTAAAACCATTACATTTAGGCTTTACCACCATTAAAAACCGTGTGGTGATGGGATCCATGCATACGGGACTTGAAGACCGTTTCTATAATTATCCAAAACTGGCAGCTTATTTTGAAGAGCGTGCAAAAGGCGGGGTTGGCCTGATTGTGACTGGAGGGATTTCTCCAAACCGTCAAGGTTGGCTACTACCCATGGGTGGAACCATGAATGGTTTAACCGATATTCCGCAGCACCGTTTGGTTACACATGCTGTGCATAAGCATGGTTCAAAAATTTTAATGCAAATTTTGCATGCTGGCCGTTATGGTTATCAACCTTTTGCAGTGTCTTCTAGTTCGATCAAATCGCCAATTTCACCATTTAAACCGCGTCAGCTTTCTGAAAAAAATATTCTCAGCACAATAGATGATTACGCACAGTGCGCTGATATTGCTAAAAAAGCGGGCTATGACGGCGTTGAAATTATGGGCTCGGAAGGTTATCTCATTAACCAGTTTTTAAGCAGCCATGTAAACCAGCGTACTGACCGTTGGGGCGGTGATATTGAAAACCGTATGCGCTTTCCGGTCGAAGTCGTAAAGGCGATTCGTGCCAAAGTCGGCGAGAAATTTATTATTTGTTTCCGCTTGTCTTTACTCGATTTAGTTCATGACGGTAACACCATGCAAGAAGTGGTGACTGTTGCAAAAGCTTTAGAAAAAGCGGGTGTGACTTTATTAAATACTGGCATTGGTTGGCATGAAGCACGTGTTCCGACCATTGTAACGTCAGTGCCTCGAGCCGCTTTTGTCGATTACACGGCTCATGTAAAACAACATATTTCTATTCCGATTATTGCTTCAAACCGTATTAACATGCCTGAAACTGCCGAAGAAATTTTGGCAACTGGCAAAGCAGATATGGTTCAAATGGCACGTCCATTATTGGCCGATGCTTTTTGGGTAAACAAAACAGCGACTAACCGCGTTGATGAAATTAATACCTGTATTGCTTGTAACCAAGCGTGTTTAGACCATGCTTTTAAAAATAAGCGCGTGTCTTGTTTGGTTAACCCACGTGCAGGCCACGAAACAGAACTGGTCTATTTAAAAACTAAGCAGCCTAAACGTATTGCTGTTGTAGGTGGTGGTGTAGCAGGTATGTCCGCGGCAACTGTTGCGGCAAGCCGTGGCCATGCAGTGACGCTATTTGAAGCAACTTCAGATGTAGGTGGTCAATTTAACTTTGCCAAAGTTGTACCGGGTAAAGAAGAATTTCACGAAACAATTCGCTACTTTAAAGTCCAACTCGAAAAAACAGGGGTGGATGTACGTTTAAATACTCGCGTGAACCGTGAGCAGCTTGAACGTGAAGGTTTTGATGAAGTGATTGTTGCAACGGGTGTAATTCCTCGTGCATTAAAAATTGAAGGAAGTAATGCACCGCAAGTCCTTTCCTATGCTCAAGTTTTAAAAGGGGCAGAAGTTGGACAAAAAGTTGCAGTGATTGGTGCTGGTGGTATTGGTTTTGATGTGTCTGAGTTTTTACTTAAACCTCCACATCAGCCCCAGCCGCAACCTTTAGCCGAATGGCAACGTGAATGGGGTGTAGACCCAGATCCAAACTATATTTCTGAAGGTGGTATGCAGCTGCCAGAAGTTGAACCTCCAGTTCGCCAGATTTATTTATTGCAACGTAAAACAACACCTCTCGGTATTGGCCTAGGCAAAACTTCGGGTTGGGTACATCGTGCACAGCTTAAAAAGCATGGCGTACGGATGTTACGTGGTGTGCAATATAAAGCAGTCACTGATGAAGGACTTTGGATTGAGCACAATGGCCAAGACCAGCTTTTACGTGTAGACACGGTAGTAGTGTGTGCAGGCCAAGAGTCGGTAAAAGACTTGATGCCAAAAGAAGGTGAGTCGACTTTAGCCAACTACCATATTATTGGTGGAGCAAAGCTCGCAGCAGAGCTAGATGCGAAGCGTGCGATCAAAGAAGGAGCAGAATTAGCTGCTCGTTTGTAATAGTTGATGAAACAATATGCACTTGAACACAAAGCGATGATTTTTTTCTTGAATAAAATGAATAAGCTTTGTATTCTTACGCACATGGAAGCGTGGCAGAGCGGTTTAATGCACCGGTCTTGAAAACCGACGAGGGTGTGAGTCCTCCGTGAGTTCGAATCTCACCGCTTCCGCCAAAATTCTGAATAAGCCCTTGTTTTTACAAGGGCTTATTTTTTATCTGTGATTTTACCCCTCAACCTACCCCACATTAAAACTTGGATTGGAATAGTTAAAATAAGAATAATTTAGATAGATTCAGACAGAGCTTTGCTCGAGTTTAGAATGTTTAACAATATCTTCAACTAAAACAGTAGACAATATGTATTACATGATCTGACTATTTTTTTATTGATGTCTTCTTTTTCTTTTAAACATTCCTTGGGTTACGTGGGTAGGTTTAGCACGCCCGATGGTTACAACTTTAGCAGGGGGTACTGGTTTAGTTAGAACAAGTTTTTCAATATCTTCTGGAATAAGTGGATTTTCTTCTGTTTGTAAATCATCAGGTTCCATCGCTAAAAGTTTATTTATGTCCAGTTCTTCATGTGATGAGACAGGGGTGATTTCTGAGGCTGATATGGTTTCATTTTGCTCTGTGAATTGAAAATGGGTAAGATCAAGCTTCACGTTGTCGATAGATTCTGTAGGTAGAGAGTGGGACGTCATCGTATTTTTTGATTTTGTTTCTTTATTGGTGTTTTGGCATGTTTCTAAAGTAGCCTGATTTCCACTTTCAAATTCCATTGGCTTTCGAGAGTTTTCGCCTCTATCAATTACATCATTCTCTAGCTCTGCTTGCGTATAGTCTTCCACTATTGGTGGCTGTAGGGTGGTTTTTGTGAGCAAAAACTGCCGATAGCTTGCAAGCTCTGCAAGGTACGTTTTTTCGCGTTCATGAGCTAATTCTAGCTGTTTTTGAAGAGCAATAATTTGCAAATGTAGCATGTTTAAAATCTGTCTAAAATTTTCTTCATTAGTTATTTTTGTTTTCTTGATTTTTAATTCAGTGACAACCTGTAGTGCACTCTCAAGATTTATTTTTCCATTTGAAATTATTAATTTACCTTTATTAATAAGGTAGTAAATTTTTGATCTGGTGAGACCAGTCAACTCGCATAGCTCTATAACAGTCACTTCATTCATAATAATATTATGTCTAAAATATGTATAATTATACATTATTTTATAAAAAAATTGACCGTTCTGCCATACGGAAATTAAGTTGTGGAAGATGGGGGAAGAGGAGGAAAGTGAAAATTTCATTAATCACAGTGAATAATATTCTTATTTACTGTGATTAATAGTAAATTATGCTGTGATTAAAAGGGTAAATTGTATTGAAGAATATAACCTGATTGCCTTACTATATCAGGGAATTTACTTGTTTTGAGTATTTTAATGGATAATTATAAGCTAATAATTAAAGAGAAAGATCTATTTGATTTATTTTTTAATAAAGTTCCTTATATATGGCAAGCATTAGATTATTCTTTGAGGAAAGATCCGGCACGCGAACCTATTTGTTTATATAAAGAGTCTGTTCAGGTGGTTCGGGCAGTTGATAAGTTTGTGGATGATTTAAGGGCGGGTAGTTTACCTTGGGCTGCTCAACTGGGAATTAGGCTGACTGGGCATGCTGAGCTTGATAGAACTTATCTTCCTTATTTTAATGAGCTTAAGTTTGAACGTGAAATGTTTGATTTAACCTATCTTCAACTGGGTTTAAATTGGACTTATTATCAAAAGTTTTTGCAAGAAGATGGCGCTAATCAGTCAGGTCGTATGCCGCATATCGAACAAATTTGGGTGAATACTTCCGGTTCGTCAGAATTAAAGCGGCAGTGGTCACCTTCGGAATTTCAATATGAAAAAGCAAGGCGTTTGACGAACTTCTTTACTGACTTGCAAAAAGATCCGTTATATATCGAGGAAAAGGATAAACAGACTAGTCAGGTCGAAAAAACTATCAACGATATTTTTGCACAATTTGACAGGCTATTATCGATACATGAGGAAGTTTATATCTTTGTTGTTGATATCCGGTTCATACGTATATTCAATCAAGCAGATCATCAGCCGTTAGAGCATTTGATTGAAAAAGTACTTAAAGATCGGACTGCGATCCAGAATGCTATGTTTCATGTAGTTCCAGGTTTACTGCGAGCATATACCAAGCTTGAACATGACTATCAAAATGGTTTAAAGCTGTCATGTATTTTAATATTAAGAAATCATACTATTGAGCGAGAAGAAGATACTATTGTTCGTCTACTGGCGTTATTGAAAAAAGATTTTAGTCACTATGATCATGTTGATGTTATTAATGGAAATGAGCTTGTAAGGACTCACGGCAATAAATATGCTGTTGGTCGTGTAGCAATAGGAATGCCTACACGAGTTGAAAAATTTAAGTATTGGGTACTCAGCTATTTTATTAAAATAGATTTTTTTGCCAAGCTCATAAACCCTAAAGGACCCTTCGAAGTCAATGAGAGCATTGACTATCCAAATTGGCAGCAGCCCGAAGTAAAGAAGCAAGTCTTGTCTTCCAAGAAAAGCCTCCCGCCTAAAAATTTAGTGCAGGTATTGCAGGAGTGGAAAACACCCAAAGTGATATGGGATGTTAAACATTTACCTAAGCGTGTGGGTGATCGTTTGCTAGTCGGGCAGATTTACTATAAAGAATTTTGTGCTGAACATGGATCATCAAACCAGTGTGGAGATTTGTTATTCCAAATAGAAGTATTTATTGAGACCCTATTACACAATCGATATCCAGCCTTTAATGAGGTGAGATCAGCACATCATGCCCATTTCTTACATGCCCGTGATATACAGGCATCAGCTACACAGGTTGGTCAGCAGTATTTATCGCTTGTGCAGCAAGTTACAAGTGATCCTGGCTTATTAGGTCAGATTGATTATCTAATTCAGAACCGTGGTTTGCGTACATGGTGGTTTGGACAGGAATACGCTTTGATGCTGTGGGGGAACTTGTTACAAACCCTTAATAGCATTATGTTGAATCAGCCCGTAGATGCTACTGCATTAGCTCAATGGAATAGAAACCTCCAGAATGTACAGCACTATCTATTTTCAATACTGGCTCAAGACAGGGATAAGCGTGAACTTTTAGAAAAACATTATTCTCAGTGTACACGGCGACATACGGATACAAAAGAATATCTTAAAGGCGTATTGGAGCAGAATTGTTGGGCTTATCGTATTGTCGTGGATGCTCGCTCATCAGAAGGAAGTTTTACTCAGTCACAATTATCAAAATTATTTACAGAGTTTATGCGTTTGGCAAAACGGGCTAAACCTTGTTACTGGTTGCGTGGCTATATGGGAATCTGGCAAGAGAATAGCTGTCAGGGAGTACAGGAATTCAAATTAGATGCAGTATTGTTCTTTAATGATCGTTGTCACGAACAGTTAGAAACAGTCGTTCATGATCTGGATTACCGCTGGAATAGTTTTCTTAATGCGAAAGCTGCTCAGACTTTAAAGTGGCAAGATCCAGAAAATATAAAGTACTATGGCGCGATTAAACCAAAAATATTAATGCATTCGATTGAAGCACTGAAGACAGAGATAGAGGCTCTAAATACATATCATGTCTGTCTTGAAGCATATGATCGTCAAATGAAAAAAATAGTCATTGAGCATGTCATACCGTATTTCGCTTATCGGGATGTCTTTCAGGCTCCATTGAGCCAGCTAGTACGTAAAGCTTTTATTAAGGGTTCGATGCTCAAAAATAAGAGTCCTTAACGTTGTGCTAGCTTTGACTCAATCCACTCATTAATTTCAAAGGCGGACCAGCCAACACGATTTGTAGTTAGGCGAACCTGTTTGGGGAAAGTAGGGTCATAGTATTCTGATTTAGGATCCAACAAATTGTAAATCGTGGCACGACTTAGACCAGTAAATTCTATCACTTGTTTAATATTGATGATTTTGTTCATCACGAAAGTTGTTTGAGTTAAAGACGCATTCATGGTTTATTCCTTTTAAGAAATGCGTGCGTTTGTGCACACACCATGGACAACTCAATAAAAAATAAATCTTCATAATCTGGAAACAAGGCAGATGCTTGCTGCCATATTTCCAATAGTTGTGTGCGTAACTTTAGCTTACCCAATTTTTAAGATATTTTCGGTAAAAGGAACATCCTTTTATCCAAGCTGTTCGGCTGTACGAGTAGTTCAACAGGAAGGCCTTAGTGGGTTATTTATATTATTCCTACTACTATCTACGATTATTTATCTACTTTCTGTACATATCAGATATCAACTCATAGTAATCCTAACACCATACTTACACATGGCTTATGTCTGTATAGGGTAATGACTACTCTGGTAGTGACAAGACTACCAGAGAGTAGGTGTACAAGAGAGTTAGGTTATAGAGAACGGTGGATAGTGGCTCAGTGCAATTAAAAAATATGCATGACGACATAGCTATGATGTTTAACTCATAGGACTAACACATGCAAACTGAAGCAAAGACATTGCTGCGAATTGAAAAATTTATTATAGCAACTGGAGAATTACCTTTTGACCAGAGGATGAATCCTGAAAGGCTGAAACAAGTCATTCGGGAATGTTGTCAGATCATTCCCGCCTTTAAGCAGATATACCGAAGCGATTTACACTATGCTCACTTCATTAATGAGTTCAAACGGCATGTCGTGGACTATATAGACCGGTTACGTCAGTTCAAGGGATATTCATTGGATGATCTTGAGAATTGTGAAGAAGGTTATGGGATTATTCTTGCGCTTTATCATGTTTATAACAGTTTTAGCTTCAGTGAGAAAAATGCATATATACAGCAGGAGAAACGCAATGCGTATAGTTTGGGGCACTATGTGAAGAGTCTGATTGAGCACTATAGCCGTTTACTGTTTGTACGTGTTGATTTGAAGTATGAGAAGAATCATCCGAAGGAGATGACTATCTCAGATGTTTATGCTCATCTAGCAATATTATGTAATCGTCTTTCTAATGCTGATAGTTGTTTTAAGCATTTGCAGGGACATGCCTGGGCTTTAGAACAGGGTGGGCAGGAGGGCGGTTATCATATTCATTTACTTCTCATCTATGATTATTCGAAGCTTGACAATGATAAGCGTCAAGGGATGCTTGTTGGTGAAGAGTGGATTAATATTACAGGTGGTTGCGGTGCGTATTTCAATCTGAATGATCCAAAATATCGAGAGAAATATATTAAAAGTGGAACGGATGGTTTGGGGTTAGTCAGTCGAGATGATCCTCAAAAAGTGAAGAATGCTATCAATGCTGCTCTATATCTCACCCGACCAAGTAAGTATCTGCAACGATTGCGGGTCAAGGCATCTTTATCTGCTAATACCTTCAGTAAGGGACTTTATGTCCGTAGTTATCGTCGTGGTCCGAATTTTGATGTTGAGTTTAATTTAGATGATTATAACTGGAAGGGGTGTTAGAGCCTGTCATATCTGAAACTGTCGGGTCAAAAGGTGGCCCGGCAGTTTTGAAAATTCAATTATTTTTTATTGAGTTGTATGTCCTATGCGATTAAGCATGATTGAGTAGGACAATGAACATGACAGGCTTTAGCTTAACTTATCTTGAACATCAGACAGCTCCACGTTTTGAGCATGATATCCATCAAATGTATCAACGGATTCGTTTTAAACAAGGCGGAGATTTTGACTCCAAATTCTGGTTTGACCGATTATTCGTTTACTTTCATGACTGGAGTTTATTATGCATGCGAATGGAGTTTTATTCAGGGATCTGGATTGAATCTTTTAGACAGTGTTATTTTGCCAGTCGTAGTGAGCTTCCTGAGCCTTACACCAATCAGATGGACTTTGAGCAATATAAAGCCAGGCTGATTGAATTGATTTTAACCAAGCTGGTCAAGATTTTTAGTTTGCCAGCCATACTGGAAGAAATTAAAAAGAAAAATGAGCAGCACAGAAAAACAGTAGTGAGGTATCAGGAGGATTATGATGAAGCAACAGAGCACTATTATAACCTTAACAAGATCAACCTGTTTTTAGGGTATCAGCCAGAATATGCGAACAATATTTCTATTATCGAGTTGAATGAGCATATCCGGAGCTTGATGAAATATTTGCATAATCCCAAGTATTATCCGATTGATTACCTGTTTCAATATCAGCGGGTAATTCGTTTGCCGAATACCAATGAATATGGCCTATTATTTTCAATGACGCTGAATGGAAATATATATTCTGATGTGTCGGTGATGAGTCAAATGATCATGCAAAGTTGGATTTGGGCTACACAACGGCAGGGGATGGGAATCAATCTGGAAACCGAGGATGCTCAGAAAAATCATCCATTGGCATTTATGTTTGGAGAGTTTGATGATCAAAATGATCTGGAGTCATTACTACAACGAGATATTGTGAGTACGACAGAGGATTCGATTAATGTCAGGGTCTGGCCAGTTGCCTTTAAACACTTTATTGCTCGAGCACCTAAACGTTGAGATAGTTGAAGCTTATAATGTAGCAATCGACGGTTTGAGTCAAAATCCACAAGCCATTCTCTACCTATGTATAGGGGATGGCGGAACTCCCTAAAGTTAAGAGGTTTTTTATTACTCTGTGATAAACTATTTTAAATAATTGATTTTATTTTTGGTGATTTTGATTGATGAGAATCAACTAAGAATTTGGAATTAATGGATTAAATATGCAGTTATCTACCTTTGAACATTATAAGCAACTGCTCAAAAATGCGAAGAAATATAAAATACCACCTCGGGAAAAAACATTCTTTGATACAGCAATTCGTAACCATTACGAAAATCCGACTACGGAACTATTAGAGTTCTTTCTGAACCCAACTGAATCACATAATCTTGGTGATTTATTTTGGAAGGGTTTCTGCGATATTTTACAGCAGGAGGAAAGCCTGAGCAAATTGGATCTAGGTCATATTGTGAAGCTGGAAAGGGAGTATGTTACTCATCAGGGCAATCGTATTGATCTATGGATAGAAACAGATACCTGTTTTATTTTGCTAGAAGCTAAAATTTACCATCATCAGAATAATCCTTTTCAGGATTATACCTATTTTGCTCAATCTAAAAATCAGTCTAAGAATAAACAAATTGTAGGGGTTATTCTTAGTATTGCAGGGAAAAGTAAAGCAGAAGGTTGGCGGGGGGTGTCATATCAACAAATTGTAAATGGTATCCGCCCATATTTGGCAGAGCAAATGCTGACTAATCCAATGAATAAATGGAATCTCTGTGCTCGGGAGTTCTTACTTCATTTAGAAAGTTATTATCGGATAAAGAATTTAGATATGAATCGTGTTCAATTTATATTAGATCATTATAAGGAAATAGAGGAACTTCAACGACTTCGGACTAGTACTATTAGTGAGGTTGTGGACAACTTAAGTCAGCAGCTTAATGAAATGATTGATGGTTATGAATCTGAAAATAAGTATGAGTCTTGGGGTGGTATTCGTTTTTATAATAAGGCTTGGGGAAACAAATCTAATACTACGTTACTGATAAAACAAGAAGATGGACAAACGGTTATTAAAGTTATTACTTACATCCTTAATCTATCGCCTGAGCGAGAAAAAGAAGCCCTTTCTATTTTAGGTACCCAATCTGATACGCGGTATCTAGATCAGAAAGTTGAGAATTATCGCAGAGGTACCGAACGTTGGCTATGTATTTACTGGCGTTCACCAGAAAGTAAACTGGATGCAATTTCAGATTTACTTCTCGAGAAAGTTAGGTTGTTAGATATAATTGAAAGAACTTTAAAATAATTTTAAATCAGAAGATAAGTGTGAAAGTCTAAGCCTCAGTAAATATCTGGAAATATTAACTAAGGCTTTTCTGCTAAGTACTTATTGTGATATAGCAGTTTAGGCTAAGGAAATACAGTGTTTAAAAGTATATTGTCGATCGTTATGTTTTTTTTCTCCAGAAAGGGAATGGAGACAGTATGGGGACCATGTATATACTGGACTTTCCCTATCATTTTGATAATTACGTTTGGCCGCTTTGAATATTCCGACAATATTACACGCCGTATTGCTAATGCAAAGTTATTAGAGATAGAAGGCGAATTGGTTGAGAAAAGAAGTTCTAAAGGCGGTGGTGGATTGTATATCTATGGCAAAACAGTTTCTTTACGTGACAATGGTAAACAGGTACATCTGAAAGTGGTTTCTGCACCCTCTAGTCTTTATGAGTTGGCAAGTAGAAAGAATAAAGAGACAATTGTTCTGTTTGGGAAGATTCTGGATCAGACTTTTTATCCGACTAAAATTACGAACTTAAATCGTGAAGAGTATGTATTTCCATCTTCTAAAGAATTCCATGATAAATTTATTGAACTTCAAGAAAATGCTCCAAAAGAAGCAAGATCATGGGGATATATATCTATTTTGTGGAGTTTTCTAATAATATTTTCTATAGTCTTTAAAAAGAAAGCTAATAAAGAATGATTCATAAGAGTGAAGAGAACTATTATATTAAATAGATCATTGGTTGTTTTATCTCAATCATCTTGATTGTTGTAAAATCAATGCAATTTTGTCCTGAACTCTTATTGTTCTTATTACGATTTATCACATACCAATTGATTGCACATAAGTTCGGCTTAGCATTTTAATGATTACAAATGTGTTCTTAAAATTCATGATTGGATTTTACTGATACCTTAGTACGGCAAAAATTAACGAATGCTCGAAATGCTGCTGAAGAAAGACGTGGTCGTGGATAATACAGAGCATGGCCTTCGAATGGTGGTGTCCATTCTTCTAATACCTGAGCTAAGGAACCATTGTTTAAAAAAGGTTCTGCTTCACGCGCTTCAACAAAGGCTAATCCAGCTCCACCAATCGCAGCCTTAACTGCAAGCTGGGTTGTACCGACAGTTAATTGACCTGTCGTTTTTATCCAGGTTTCTCCTGATCCTTTAGTAAGCTCCCATCGCATCAATGCTCCACTTGGGAGGCGGGCTTGTATGCATGAATGGGCAACTAAGTCACCAGGAGTTTTTGGAATGCCAAATTTCTTAAAATAGCCTTGAGAACCCACTACTATTAATGCTTCATCAATTCCGAGAGGTAAAGCAATCATATCTTGAGGAACAAGAGAAGCTAGTCTTAAGCCTGCGTCAAAACCTTCACCTACAATATCTACCAATCTTCCCTCAGTAACCAAATCAACTTTTACATCTGGATACTTGTCCATAAACTCTAATATAAAAGGAAGGATTCGATCAGCTGCCCAAGTTGAGGCATTGAGACGAATCAAACCAGAAGGATGATCCTTCAATTGGTTAACGCCATTCACTGCATCGGTAATGTCTTGCAAGGCAGGACGTATTTTTGTGAGAAAAGTTTCCCCTGCTTCGGTCAGTACAACACTTCGTGTGTTTCTTAAGAATAAGCGTATCCCCAGTTTAGCTTCGAGATTCGCCACCATATGACTTACTGATGATGGTGACATATCTAGTTCATGAGCTGCACCTCTAAAGCTACCATGAGTTGCCACCGCACTCATGACAGTAAGTGTCCGTATCCCAAAGTCATCCATTGTACAGATTCCTTCATCTTTATGTTCTTGATTAGCTAGTTTACATCACTAGTTGTCATTTCTATAGTGTTAAAACACTTTAAGGAGTTTTTTATGAAGACTATTTTAATTACAGGAGCTTCATCTGGATTCGGCGAGGCAACTGCTAAATTCTTTGCAACAAACGGTTGGAACGTCATAGCAACCATGCGTAATCCAAAGGCAAATAATCACGGGCTTTCGGATAGTACTAACATGCTTGTTACATATCTTGATGTCCAGAATCAGCAAAGTATTGAAGCTGCTATTGCCCAAGGTATTACAAGATTTGGTCGTATTGATACGGTTGTTAATAATGCGGGCTATGGCTTGTTCGGCATTTTTGAAGGTGTATCGCGTAATGCAATCCAGCAGCAGTTTGAGGTAAATGTCTTCGGTGCGATGGACATAGTTCGTGCGATCTTACCGCATTTTCGTGAAAATAGGGCGGGTACGATTATCAATGTGAGTTCAGGTGCTGGTGCTATCGGCTTTCCGATGGCGTCAGTTTATAGTGCGTCAAAGTTTGCATTAGAAGGTTGGTCAGAAGGGTTGTCTTACGAACTTGGTTCACTCGGTATTAAAGTAAAGATTATTGAGCCAGGCGGCGCACCTCAAACTGGTTTTATGGTTCGTATGGGTAAAGAAAATGCTGATGTACAGGTAATCGATAGTTACTTACCTTTCCTTCAGTATATGGGAAAACTTTATGGTGATATGGCTGGTACATCGCAACCAGATGCGGTAGAAAAGGTTGTAGAGGCAATCTACACAGCAGCGACTGATGGCTCTAGCCAACTCCGTTATACACCAACTCAAGATATTTATCCGTTGCTCAATGCTCGCCGTGGCACCTCAGAGGAGGAGTATCGTGCCTTAACTCTTGGCCTGTTCGTACCACAAGAATGATGTGTCTTCCTGAGTTTGAATTTTAAAATATTGGATAGATGACTGTTATTATTGGTGAATTCGGTCATCTTTTCATGGTCCAGTGAAAGAAAGTAGTGGGTGCGATTTAAAATTCCAAGTTTAATTGATAAAAGTAAAGAGCTTTAGTTCAGTACATGAATTTTTTCTTATTTGATCTGTTCAATGAAATAATTAATCATTTTTATTTTTTAATAAATTGTTTTTCCCTAAACATTTTTTGTGTTGATTGATCGAATTCTTGAAAAGTTAACAAAGAACAAATTTTCATTAGAAAAAATTGTAAGAGTTACATTAATAGAATGGTAATAGTTTAAAGCTTCCTGGGGGATATAACCATGGACAGCCAATAGAAAAATCAAGAAGTTAACATCTTATGCATTTGGTTGTGGCATGGCCTATATCAGTATCATTTTTTATTCTTTTAATTGCAATGCAAGATGATAAGCAAAGCTATGAGAAATAGACTCTGCTACAAAGAACTCCTGTGGTGGTGTGAAGTTTAAAGCCTGTTTACGATAAAGAGTCTGTTTTCCTGTCTGTTTGTCTTTAAAAATAAACTCATTGTAAGGGTGTGAATAAATTTGCCCGTATAATGGTCCGCCTATACATTTTAACCGTAACACTCAGTTTTCCTTAAACTCCCTATTTAAGAGTTATAGTCTATCACTGCAAAACTAATTTCTTAATAATTTAAGGTGAGCCAGTAAGTAGAAAATTAATTATGAGAGAATAAAAAAAGAGAACATTGAAGTTCTCTTTTATTTAAATAATTATAATGCATCAATATTAAAGTTAGATGCAGCTGCACACTCTCTAAACTTTTGAAGGTAAGTTGCAACGTTTGCCCCTTTTTCAAAAATTAGATTGCTGTATTTACTGTTTTCAATATGATCAATATTTTTTGTTGAGATAACACTGTTATCTGATAGGCTACTTTTATGAAGATGATCTCTTCCGTGATATAGAGCACTTACAAGCTGTTGCTGGACAGTAGTTGGGTATCGATTAAGGAAATATTTAACATCATTGATAGAGTTGATTGATGTTGAAAGAAAATCAGCAATTGCTACAGATAATGTTGTCATGAAAAAACTCTGAACTATTATAAGAATTTTATTTATATCATAAATTAATATATTGTAAATTTATTAATTAATAGGGGGTATTCTACTCATTTGTTAAGATCAAATTTTATCTACAAAATTTGGAAATTCTTAACTAAGCAGATCAAATTAAAAATTATCTCATTAAAATTAAAGAGTGATTTTTGTCAAACTGACTAAGTAATTTCATGAAAAACAATAACAATCACTTTACGACTTAGTTGATAGATGATTGACACCTTAAATATTGCACATTATCCTTTGCGTGCTGGCCTACATTGCCAGTTGGTCGTCGCGGACCATTCTTAGGAGTATTAAAGGTTTTACTTTTAGTACTCAGCCCCTCGTGCCCCCTCTCTGCGGTGGAACGGGAGGGGGACACCTTCGGGTGTGCTGGCCCTAAGACCAGTCCGCGAACCCTTTCTCGTTCTGCCACCATAATTCTCTAATGCTTTGGCAGAACTCCCAATATAAAGGAGTTGGCTATGCATATTCTTTTTATACACCCCGATTAATTTTTAATAGGGTTTGATGAACTTCTGGTTTCTCAAGCTTTAGTTTTTTTCGTCTAAAAATTTAACTTTAAAAAATGTCATGCGAGCTACACCGTGGCAGGGCTTTGTATTGCCTAAAAAAGCCTGATCTCCATGACCATGTCACTGGATATAACGATGAAAAATAAAATTTTGATGGGTGTGGTGGGTGTCAGTTTCCTGATGCTAAATGGTTGTTCTTCCCAGTTTGAAAAGGGCGTGAAGCAGGGCTGCTACAACATGGGTGGCAGTCGCAGCTATTGCTCCTGTGTCTATGACAAAGTGGAAGAACATTATGGCCGTAAAGTTATGCGCCAGATCGAACGAATGACCTATCTACCAAATGATCTAGACAGGGTGATGTATCAGTCCGGTCAACAATGTGTGGATAAGCTTTAACACTAATTATTTTTTAAAACCTTAAGCAAATCATTGAATCACCCATTTCCTGTTGCCTGTTCGGGCAACGGGAAGGGGGTATGCAACTCAATTTAGGAGTTTTGATCATGAAACATCCATTTTTTACCTTCTATTTTACGATTGTGATTGGTTACTGGCTGTATTGCATTTGGGAGTATCCGGGACAGTCTGGTGCTTATTTACTTGGTGGTGCTTTAGTCTGGCCTGCTGCACTTATACGCTGGTTTTTCTAGGGGCACATGGTGATGAGAATAGATGACCTGATCCAGCAGAGCCAGTGGGTGCCCTTATTGAGAAGTAGTGACAATATTTATTTTGCGCCAGTCATTCCTAATAAAAAGTTACAAGGTGCCATGACCTATCTTCCTCATGGCGTGAACCCTAAAGATGTATTGATGCTGATTGATGACACGGTATTTGGCAGTGCCAAGGCCGGGATGTGTCTAACGGCCAAAGGATTGTTTTATAAAGCCAGTTTTGAAGATGAGCAGGCTTATCTATTTGAACACCTTCAGCGGGTGGATGCAGATATTGGAATGATCACGAGTTCTATTCTGATTAATGGTCAGGATGAGCTGAACTTTACCCAATTGGATAAAGGTGTTGTAAGAACCCTTGTCGCATTCCTAAATGAATGTTGTCAGGGCAGACAAGGAACCAAGCAAACGACTGTAAACATTGATAAAGGTATGCAGATCATGATTGATCTGTTTGCCTATTTTATTACGTTCAGTACGAACCAATGGAATGCCCGATCGAAAGAAGTCGTATCCGATCATTTTACTAAATTGAATGATGAGGCAGTGCATCAATATGTAGAGAAACTACTGAATGAACAGATGCACTTTGATTATGAAGATTTGTTACATCGTTTGGCAGACCTGAAGGATAAGCTGGCTTATAACTTCCGTAGGGAGATGATTGAACAATTAGTCTATGCCATGGGCCTAGGTCAAGTTGAACAGGATCAAGCTGACCTTTTCATGACCCATCTGTGCCGTGTATCCAACGTCTCTAGAGCTGTCTTTCCAGACCTTGTTAAAATTATCTATCAATGTTTAGCGGAGGAAACGAAACAGACAATAGTTCCTGATCTGAATAACGAACAACTACAAGCATGCGAACTTCTTGATATCCCACCTCATTCACTTACTGAACAAACCCTGCAAGTCGCTTACCGCAAAAAGATGGCAGATTTCCACCCCGATAAATATCAGAGCTTACCCGAATCAGTACAGAAGCTCATTGAACAACAGGCACAGCAGATCAATCAGGCCAGAGCTGTATTAAAAGTCTATCTAGAGGTTTAACCGATGAAGATCAATACCCAACGGTTGAAACGGCGCTGGAAATGGTACGCAGCTTATGCGGTGATTTTTATACTTTCATTTGCATTGTTTTATGCCTATGACCGTGCTCAGGATGAACAAACCGAGCAGATGCTTGAAGCGGCTCGCAGCCATTCAATCAGTCCTGATAATACAGCAGTGACAAGCATTACTGACAAAGATGAAGTCCCTGCTTTTGATCAAGCTGACTTCAATCCAGAAAACCAAAAATAAAGAAATTTTAAATACATATTACCTAAATGAGAGAGCTACCGAATTGCTCTCATTAATGAAGCAAATTCATGAAACCGAAAGGGGGAAGCATGATGACATCACAACCTAAAAATATTCAGACTTTTATTATTGGCGTTTTATCTACACTGGTCGTGGTGCTTGCAGGATGGGTCGGCTATGACAAGTTTTTAAAACCGAAATCAGAAACAACAGTTACAGCCTCTGTTTCTGAACCCGCTGCTTCTGAATCTGTGATTCAGGCAAGCAGTGAACCTGTATTAGGAGTGCAGGAAAAAGAAACTGTTCCTACTCAAAAATCAGAGGGCGGTACTAAAGGTAAAGCCCTTGGTCATGGGTTATATACAACCAATATGGATAGTGGTAAATGCATAACTTCAGATAAAGTATCCTGTGGTTTGTTTGAAATTAATCAACTTCCTAAAGAATGGGAAGATGTATTTTACGAAACCCAAGACAAGAATACGGAATATTGGTTCTCTATTACGGATGGGAATAAAGTGACTTCAATTCCGAATAACTGGTCAGGTTGGCAAGTGATGAAATATGGCCCAGAACAGAAATATGTTTTAGCAATATTCCACAGTGCTTATACCAACACTGGTGAATGTCTACTCATGCAAACTATGTTTGATATCAAAGCTAAGCAGTACATTGATAGCGCTGAGTTGAACTGTACTTTGTAATCCATTAAGAAATAGAGAGGGATCAAATGAAAAAACTATTTCTAGGGTTTGGGTTAGCAGTAATCAGTATTTCAGCATATGCAGTGGATCTTAAGCCCCATGAAATACCTGCATATTTAGTAGAACAGGCAGGATATTCCGGGCCAGTGACTTGTACTTATAAGACTGTTTTAGTTAATGGAACCCGAAGAACATTTAAAGCATCAATGTTTAATGAATGTGAACAGGTTTTAGCGCTGAGTAGTGTTGGCCCAAGTGCTTATACCACCGTGGCACGGATTCCTTATACGACCAATAGCACGTTTATCAATTTCATTGGCGTAAAGCCTCGAAAATATGGAGGTATTTATGTCCCAGGGCGAAGTGATCCTTGTCACCCAAGTTTAAGTTACATACCCCGAGCTGTTGCTGACTGTAAAAACAAACAGCGTGGTCAGTAAACAATAAAATTTAACTAAGACAAAAAGAGCCTGCGAATCCGCAGGCTCTTTTTTATGCTTTTTAGGAGAAAGACCATGCACCAATGTCCTTACTGTCATTCATTACACATCACATTACTGCGTCAGACTGAGCCAACTTCGGGGGTATTTGCAAAGCTTTCATCTTTCTCGCCGATGTCTCTGGCGGCTGCCTGTATGCAGTTATCAAAACGCAGCCCTGTTCACCCTTTGGTAGGTGGTTTTGTGGGCTTGGTGATTGGGGGCATGTTTCTGCTCTACGTTCAGCATCAAGACAACATGGTGACCTTGTATTACCAGTGTCAGCAATGTCTGGAGCATTTTGAAATCCAGCAATCAGGCTTTGCTTAATTCTCATTATTTATAACTTTCAAATTATTTAAATCACTTAAAGGAAAACAATCATGGCACATCAAATAGAAACAATGGCATTCGTTGGTCAAACCCCTTGGCATGGCTTAGGTAATCAACTCCCTCAAAATCAACCAATAGAAATCTGGGCACAGCAGGCGGGGATGGACTGGCGAATTGAATCGTCCAATGTCAGTTATATGGCAAAGAATGACCGGGGACAAAATATCCTGATGCCTTATGAGGAGCAACGAGTACTTTATCGTTCAGATACACATGCGCCGTTATCGGTAGTGAGTCAGCGTTATCAGGAAGTCCAGCCCAAAGAAATCTTGGAGTTTTACCGAGACCTAACCGAGCAATCAGGCTTTGAACTGGAAACGGCTGGGGTACTTAAGGGTGGTCGTAAGTTCTGGGCATTGGCAAGAACAGGACAATCGGCAGCGTTGAAAAGTAAGGATGTCAGTAACGGCTACATTTTATTAGCAACCGCATGTGATGGCACATTAGCCACCACGGCGCAATTTATTTCGATTCGTGTAGTGTGTA
Organism: Acinetobacter sp. AYS6; assembly: GCF_025630795.1. Lineage (NCBI taxonomy): Bacteria > Pseudomonadati > Pseudomonadota > Gammaproteobacteria > Moraxellales > Moraxellaceae > Acinetobacter > Acinetobacter sp. AYS6. The sequence goes on along the minus strand of NZ_JAOTNV010000005.1, from coordinate 510,444 downwards.
ACAACACACTGGCGATTGCTCTACGTGGGCAGAATAGTAGTGCAGGTGTGGTGAAGGTGCCACACAGTACCAAGTTCGATGCTGAAAAGATCAAGCAGCAATTGGGTATTTCTATTAAAAACTGGGATGAACATATGTATGAAATGAAGCAACTCAGCCAGCGTAAAGTCACACAGCAGGAAGCAGCAGCCTACTTCGATGCCGTGTTTAATAACACGAACCTGAGTAGTGCTGAACAGGATGAAAGTATCATTCAGTTCTACCGTAATGTAGCTATACCTAAACAGATCAACTCATCCAGAGTCGAAAATAAAACCGAACCAAATGGGCGTGCCATGTCTAAGGTCATGACCATGTTTAACGGGCATGGACGTGGGGTCGAGTTGGCTTCAGCCAAAGATACAGCTTATGGGCTGCTTTGTAGTATTACCGAGTTTGTGGATCACGAACGACGGGCGATTTCAACGGATCACCGGATGGATTCAGCATGGTTTGGGGCTGGAGCTAACCTTAAACAACGTGGGTTGGAGCAAGCCTTGCGAATGATAGTCTAATAAATTTAGCCTAAGTAGAGCTATATCAAATTGATTTAATTTAATCGCCTCTTCAGATGCAGTTTATTAGATTTTAAGAATAAGTCTCCTATTTAAATTTGATATTTTTTATGGAATTTAAAGTGGAGACTTAAACTGTAAAAATATATACAAATTATTTTTTTAATAAGTTAAATAATTTATCAGTTTAAACAAAGTTAGACTGTCGATCATTAATGAGCTCGGCCATCCAGTCTGAAAATACCCTTACTGCTGGTGAAACAAAACGCTGATGTGGATAAAGTAAAGTCACAGCAACAGGTGGAGGGCACCAGTCTTGTAACACTGCGATGAGAGTTTTCTCTTTTAAGTGTTCTACCACAAGTCTTTCAGCAAGTTGAGCAAGCCCATATCCTCCAAGACACATTTTTATATAAAGCTCAGTTTCGTTAACGGCGACAGTACTATTTATTTGTACAGTTTTTTTCTCTCCATTTCGCTCAAAATGCATTTCACCCACATGTCTGTTGTTCCCTGAAAAATAATGAATAACTCGGTGATTTTTTAAATCATCGAGAATTTGTGGAACTCCATTTTCTTTTAAATATGCTGCCGAAGCACATGTTATCCAGCGAAACTTACCAAGAGGGCGGGCAACCAGCGTGGAGTTTTCTAAATTGCCCATGCGGATCACACAGTCAACACCTTCCTTAATTAGGTCTACTTGTCTATCGCTGACGCTTATCATAAGGTAAATATCGGGATAACGTTGTTGAAATTTTTGTAGGTTAGGCATGATCACCGAATGAGCAATGCCGGCAGGCATATCAACTCTTAATCGACCCTGTGGCTGTTTGATGGCATTAGTCAAGTTAGACTCGGTATGCTCAATGAGGTCAAGTATTTCTCTGCACTGGATGAGATATTCTGCTCCTTCTGTAGTTAAGCTAACCCGTCTCGTTGTCCTGTTTAACAGACGTACTTGTAAATATTTTTCAAGATTTTTAACTGTGTTAGTGACTGTAGAAGCGGGTAGAGAAAGTGTTTCTGCCGCGTGGATAAAGCTTTCAGCTTCTGCCACTCGAACAAAAATCTGCATAGCCTGAATACGATCCAATCTCATACTTCTATCCCAATACTTTACTCAGACTCTTAGATTATTCGCTTTCATTGAATAATGAAAAGGCTTTACTCAACTTTTTAGTCAAGCAAATTGTTGATAGCCTTTAATATTCACTCAATATATTTTATGTGTATTTTTAAAACACAAAGGGTATGCTCCCAGAAAATTTCGGCTGTTTACTGAAACTGAAAATATGTTATTTCTCCGAAGATAGAAGCAAACACTGTGTTTATAGAAATGATTACGGACGTCTGTACTGGACAAACGTCCGTAACGATTAGGGGTTTAATGTTTTTATTCTATTAGTGAAAGAGACGTTCAGTCAGTCGATCTCCGAATAGCATGGTGACCAGACCAATCAGCATGACCAGCATTCCACCCAACTTGATTAATGAAACTGGTCGCTTCACGGCGCTCAGCAGGCCAAAATGGTCGATCATCTGTGATGAAAGTAATTGTCCAACGATTGCCAACCCGAGGAGGGCTGAAAAACCGATTTTCGGTGCGAGTACCACATAGCTAAATAGAGCACATGCACCAATTAGTCCGCCTGCTAGACTCCACAGAGGTTGAGACGGAATGGCTGCAAGTGAGGTGAATAATCCACCACGCAGCAGAGAGTAAATCCCAAGGCTGAAAGCTCCAGTCGAAAATGAAAACAACGCAGCAGTAACTGAGTCACCTCCTAGACTCCTAGCTAGTTGGCTATTTAGGGTTGTTTGCAGGGTAATACCGAGACCTGCGGCAAATGCGATTATGTAATAAATCATATTCATACTTTCTACCTGTCAGTGTGTATGCTCTAAAGGTAGAAACTTCTCTGCAAAAATGTCAGGTTTATATCCAGCGGCAGAAAACAGATGTTGACGTGATTCATCAATCGCTGCATGAAGACGGACTTCATCCACACCAAGAACTTTACCGTTTTGCTTGACGATACGTCCGCCAATCATGACAGTATCAATATTGCTACGTTCTGTAGCATGTACCACCGTGCCAAAGGCATCCCCAGATGGGTAAAGGTTGATATCACCAGCATTGATCAGGATCAGGTCAGCCTGTTTGCCCGGCGTTAAGCTGCCAACTTTATCCTGTAATCCTGCACAGGCAGCTCCATCGATGGTTGCTGCTTTAAGAAGTTGCGTTGCCGAAAGGGTTGTTAGCGAATGTGCGGAATCACAACAATTTTGTTGCTTATGCATTCCCATTATTCGTTGTAGATAAAAAGCAACGCGCATTTCCATGAACATGTCTGTACTATAGGAGGTTTCATTATCTACACTTAGGCCTGGGTTGATGCCATGACGTTGAGCAGCTTCAATGGCAAACATACCATCTTCGATACCATAGTGTGCGTCCGAGCGTGGGCATACGTTCACCCGGACCCCAGCTTCACGTAGGATCCTCCATCCCTTATCAGGAAGTGCTGTACAGTGATTGAAAATATTATCTGGACCAAGTAGACCTTGCTGATGTAATGATTCAAGCTCAGAAGCCATTTGGGAACCAAAGAACTCAGTAACGATTGGTAACCCTAGTCTACGGGCCTCAGCCCATAATTCTGGCTCAAGCTGAGCCATCACACCAAGAGAAACAAGGCTGTCGGGATTGTTTTTGAAATACTTTTCTTGAAGACGCTGCCAATTACCCGGCCAGTGTGCTCTATCCCAGTCACCTGATACAGGTGCACCAGAGGCATGAATGGCACGAATGCCAGAGTCAAGTAAAGCCTCTACAGCAGCGTCTGAATGTGCCGCGGTTCGGCTGTTATGAGAGTTATCAATAATTGTAGTTATACCTGCATCAATAGCTCCTAGGGCTGTCAACATGTTACCAATATAAATATCGACAGGGCGATAGTATTTAGCAAATGAGAAGTGAGTAGCGTTGCTGTAGTCATCCAGACATGTAGCATTAGGATTGATGCGGCGTAGTTGACCTTCCCATGAATGGCGATGAGAATCTACCATCCCTGGTATGATAATCATGTTCGTAGCATCTATGACGTAAGCATTTGGTGCGTCCAAGTCCTGGCCCACAGCGGTAATGGTGGATCCAGCGATAAGAATATCACCGCGTTCAATATTACCTACATTCTCATCCATGCTCAGGATAGTTGCACTACGAATTAGTGTTAGCGGAGAGTTTAGAGTCTGGTTATTAACAATATTTCTGATGTAATCGGTCATTCAAATAGCCTTTTTCCTAATTAATAAGAAAAAGATAAGTCACTCTATTAATATGAAAAAGATACTTAATGCGTTTTTATAATTCAATATTTGATAATAATAGTGAGAACATTTAATTAGCTAGGTGGTGTAGTGAATAATGATTTTGGATTCTCATTTATTCAAGGTTCAAATTACTTGAACCTGCAATAGAAAATGGACAACTTTTAATTGAGTTTTCTGGTGTTGATAACGAGAGTTTATCACATCACTTAGAAGCAGTCACTTTTCTTTAAAGTATTATTGTTTATCCATATTAGAACCACATCTTCGGATGTGGTTTTTTTATGCCTTAAAAATATAGGAGCAAACTATGGGACAAGTCATAACGAGCCAGCAGCAGCCTTTAATAGGTCCACCTGTTCGAGCAAAAACATATTCACGTCATAATAGACGGAGTAACAAAGCCAAACGATTAGTAGAAACCAAACAGATGAGCCGTGAACAATGGCTGCAAATACGAAAACAGGGGATCGGTAGTAGTGATGCAGCAACAGCATGTGGACTAAATCCACACATGTCGATGTTGGAATTGTGGATGATTAAAACGGGTCGAATGCAGCAAGGCATTGAAGATGAAAGTGCAGGTTATGCACCTTTGTACTGGGGCAAACGGCTGGAACCGTTAGTTGCTGAATACTACAGCATGCATACCAACCAGAAAGTCCGTAGAGTGAATGCCGTGTTACAGCACCCTGATGAAGATAAAGCCTTTATGTTGGCTAATCTGGATTATTCGGTTGTTGGAAGTGATGAAGTCCAGATACTCGAATGCAAAACTGTCGGTGAATATGGGGCTAAACTTTGGCGAGATGGTGTTCCGCTTTATGTACTTTGTCAGGTACAGCATCAACTCGCGGTCACTGGTAAACAGGCAGCTCATGTTTGTGTGCTGATTTGTGGACATGAAACCCGAATCTATAAAGTGACCCGTAGCGAGAGTGTGATTGAACATATTGTACGAGCGGAACGCCATTTCTGGAAATGTGTGGAAATGGATATTCCCCCTGCCGTGGATGCATCTGAATCAGCAGGTAAAGCATTACAAGCACTATATCCTGAGCAGATACCATTACTAACGGAAGACCTCACAGACAACGAAACAGCCAATCAATTGTTCAATGAGCTACTGGAAGAAAAGCGCAAGATCGAAACCCATCAACAACTGTTTGATGAGCTGAAACATCGGTTACAGATACTGATGAAGGATGCCGAGCGGGTAGTCTTTATGGGTGGATCGATTACTTGGAAGAAGGCACAGGATTCTATTGGCCTAGACAGTAAAGCATTGTTGAAAAAGTACCCTGAATATTTACAGCAATTCTCACAAACCAAAGCAGGGACACGGCGTTTTCAGATTTATCCAAATGGATATTGAGTGATGCTTTTACAACCTTCTACATGCAAATGTTGTTTCACTTGCATGTAGAGTCAATATTTATTTTATTGTTGCTGTTGCTGTTGCTGTTGCTGTTGCTGTTGCTGTTGCTGTTGCTGTTGCTGTTGCT